>CANPPW010000001.1 GCA_947576095.1 uncultured Mycoplasmatota bacterium
AATCAGACTTAATTCCGTTATTTTATTA
Organism: uncultured Mycoplasmatota bacterium; assembly: GCA_947576095.1. GTDB lineage: Bacteria > Bacillota_I > Bacilli_A > RF39 > UBA660 > RUG12867. The sequence continues at coordinate 29 of CANPPW010000001.1, forward strand.
AAACGGACTTTCAAATTAAAATTTACGTAGAAAAAAATTTGTCTCTTTCAAATCTTGACTTTCTTATTATTAGATTTTATAATTGAAATAGGAGGCTTGGGAATGAAAAATGTAGTACAAACTTATAGCACATTAGAAAAATTTATGTGTTTTGCATATGAAAATCAAATTCATGAGTTGGTGATATCTGACCTTCATGAAAATCTTAGTATTTTACAAAGAAAAGGGAAATATCAGAATTTACTTGTGGAATATCAATTCAATAAAAATAATGGATCCATAGTTTTAAATAAACAGATTATTGATTCTACTTTACATGAATTAGGCTTATTGTGTAGCCAGCAGGATATACTTTTTATTATGATGGGAAATTCTCAAAGAGAGGCGATTTATGATACATGTACAGAAGAAGAAAAAATATTATATCTATCATTGGCACATGATTATGTGATAACCAATATGGAAAAAGCAGAAGGAATTCATGGAAATAAAAGATTGGTAAGAAAAATAATTCCTTGTTATGAAGATAGTTGTTCTTGTTAAAGAATAACTATTTTTGTATGATTTAAAAATTTTTTCTTATAATAAAAATGGGTGATAAAATGAACATTCTTTTTACAGGTGCTGCCTCAGGAATTGCAAGAAAAACAATTGAAAAAATTAAAAATAGAAATATTCATATTTTTATATCTGTACATACAGAAAAACAACTAGAAAGAATAAAAAAGATATATCAATATGATGATAATATTACATGTTTAAAGATTGATATTACCAAAAAAAAGGATTGTGAAAAAGTAAAAAATTTAGATATTGATGTACTTATATGTAATGCAGCAATAGGAGAAAGTGGATCTATTATAGAAATGGATATAGAAAGAATTAGAAAAAATTTTGAGGTGAATGTTTTTGGTCACTTTGAGCTTGTTCAGCTTATTTTAGAAAAAATGATAAAAAAGCAAAAGGGAAGGGTAATTATGATGTCCTCCTTAGCTGGCATGATGCCCATTCCCTTTTTAGGTAGTTATTGTGCAACGAAAGCAAGCATTCTAAAATTAACTGAGACTATGCAACTAGAAATGTCTCTTTTAAAGTATCCTATTGATATTATTTGTGTTATGCCTGGATTATATGATACTGGGTTTAATAGAGTTATGTTTGAAAATAAATATCCATCAATGGACAAAAAAACCTATTTCAAAGAAGAAATAGATGTAATTAGAAGAAGAGAAAATTATTTTTTAACTTTTTTAGAAAAAAAGAAATTTGAGTCTGTTATAAAAATTATGGAACAATCTATTTTTGCATCAAAACCAAAAAAGATATATAAATCTCCTTTGTTGCAAGCGATTGGGGCTAAACTTTATATATTATTATTTGAATAGTTTAAATAATAATTCTGGATAATAGGTGATGAAATACATTTCATCTAATATTTCTGTTTGTGTAGAATTAAGTGGATTATTTTGTAGTGATTGGTAAATGGTATTTAAATCATTGGAAGAAGATACATATATCATAATTTCCTTTTTTCTTTCAGATTGTTCTAAACATACTTTGATGTCATATAAAATAGAAGTAAAAATATAAAAATCTAAATCTTCATACCCCATGTTTTCTGGAGATACTACAAGTCCTAATTTTCTATCCTTCATATGATTTTTCATATGATAGATAAGTTTATTGCTGATAGAGGCTACATAGATATCTAAAGATGGATACTTTTGGATAATATCATTCACGCTTTTAATATAGATTTCATTCTTTCTTTGATATTCTTCCATAGCTTGATGAATTGGAAGTGACTGAACCACAGGAATTAAATTTAAAATGACTTTTTTTTGTATACCATTTATATAAAATAGAGCATCATCCAATGTCATAATATCCTCAGCCTGAATTTGTGCATACGTTTTTGCCTGTAAATTTGTTAGATTAGAATTGTTACTAGAAACTTCATTAAATATAATAATAGTACCATCCTTTATCATGAAAACATTGAAAACAGCACCATTAATATAATCTTCAGAATGAAGTCTATTTAAAAAGTGGGTAGAATTATATAAATTATTTTTGTTTGCTATAATTTTCATTGTTATCTCACCTGATACCAATATATGTATAAATTTTAAAAAGATGAAAAAAACTATTGTATTTCATTTTTTTTTTTGATATACTAAATATGTTCTAATAAAACGGCGATGTAGCTCAGTTGGCTAGAGCAACTGGTTCATACCCAGTAGGTCGGTGGTTCGAATCCACTCGTCGCTACCAAATTGATAGAAAACGCACTTGATAAAAGCGCGTTTTTATGTTATAATGAATATGTCAAGGAAACTTTCATAAAATAAAAAAGGATACATTTGATTATGCGAATCAGATGTTATCCCTTAAATGGAGTGCATCTGAAATCAACTAATGTTGAAATCGGATGCTTTTACTATTTTAGAAGTAAAATAATTACAACTAAGAATAGGAGTAATATAATGAAATAAAGAGAAAACTCTCTTTTAGACATCTCTTTCAATTATCAAGAGATAATTAAGGAGCGCACCTGATATATTTCAAATGTATTCAAAAATATTATAACAAACATATGCTCTTGATGTGACACACCTGCACATTGATAAAATCAATACGCTATAACTCTACAATTTGTAGGGAAAATATTAAATATTTATATGTTAAAATATAATTGGTGATAAAAATAAATTTAGGCGGTAGAATAAACTAAGGAAAGAAAAAGGTATAACACAACAACAATTAGCGAATATGATTTATGTAACTGATAAAACCATTTCAAGTTGGAAATCCAATCGAACAGGACCTAATTTAGAAGTGATAATAAAAATAAGTGGAATTTTAATATATGGAGATAATCCTAAAAATGATATTGAAATTAAAATTAAATTATCTAAAGATGAATTTGAAATTATTGAAAATATGATGAAAAAATAAAGCTGAATTTTTAAAAAATAGTAAACAATATGAGTATGCAGTTGCTTTGGATTATGTTGATAATTTAGGATATTTTATTGAAATAGAAGTTAAAAAATATGATGATGATGCTATAAAAGAATATGATAATCTAATTAAAATTGCAAAAGATCTTAATTTAAATAATATAGATAAAATAGAGTATCCATATTATATTATTTATAAGGATTAGTCTTATATAAAAAGTTATTGTACTGCCTCTTTTAAGGTACCATTAGACTTAAACCCATACACTTCATAGGTGTATGAGTTTTCTTTTTATAGGCTATAGTATACACCAGCCAAAGAAATTTGAAAAATATTGAAATCTATATTATTAGAAAAATCTGATTTAACAACTATTGATAAAATAAATTTCAAAATTTAGTAAATAAAAGACAAGATTAAAATCATTGTAATTTGTTATAAATACTAAGGAATATGATGTTTTTTGTTCTAACAATTGTCAAATTGGGGAGTGAAAAGTTAGGGATAATAATTTATAAATTAGAACTATTTAGTATAAAACTGTGATATAATTGTTTTAACAAAGGAGAGGTTATTGGTCGTGAGTGTTGAAAAAATTAGTTTTAATACATACAAAGAATATGAACATGGAGAAAAATTTAGTTTTAGATTTGAAGGGATTGTTTCTGATCCAAACATTGATAAAGATAAAATTGCTAAATTAATTGATAGTTTTGTAAATGAACAAAGATTTCATAAAGATATGTTAAAAAATGTTTCTTTTTTAAGAACAATACTAAAGGAATTTGAAGAGAATTTATTAGTTGTTGAATATAGTGATACCAATATTCAAGAAATTGTAAAATATGATAATGGTGTTTTGCTTTTGTTCAAGTGCAAAAATAGAAACAAAAAAAATGAAAATTCACTGAGTGCAGAATTTAATTCAGGAAGAGGACTCAATGTTTCAATTACAGATTTTGATCAAAACAGTATTGTTGAATATCCAAAATCTAAAGAAATTAATGAAAAATTTTGTGAATTAATTGAACATATTGATTTATTAAAAAAAGCTAAAGCGATTACTCTAGATAGAGATTCTAAAGTATTGATAGAAATATATAAATTATTTTATAATGAAAATCCTAATTTTAGCTTTGCAAATATAAATGTTCGAATTCAAACAATGATGTCCATTTTAGAGCATTTTGGCATATCACTTGGTGATGATTATACATTTAATTTTTGGGAAACAATTAAAATGCCTATATCCTTAAATCTTGAACAATTAGTAAACCATTTGTTTCCCTTAGGAGAGATAATAGATATTATTGATCCAATTAAAATTGCAGATGAACCAAGGAAAATTATAAAAATTGTTGGTGAATGTGTTAGAGAGATAGTTGATGATTATAATAAAGAAGAAGTCCTAACAACAATTAGTAAAGTTATTTATGCAAAAAGGTATAGCCTTTCTTCAGATGCAAATATGAAAGAATTAAGTGAATTTACCAATTATACACTAAATGAAGTGGAATCTAGCATAAGGCTGGTTAAACGTATTGAAAATAAACTTGATTTTCATTTTCATATATGAAAATTTTTGGTACAATAGGAATTAAAAGGCAAGATAGGAGTGCTGTTACATGGCTACAACAAAGGATTATAGAGATTTTATAGTGGAACAATTATCTTTACTTACAGGCATCACCTGCAGATCTATGATGGGAGAATATTTACTTTATTATAATAACATTTTATTTGGGGGAATTTATGATAATCGATTTCTTGTCAAAATTGTAAAAGGAAACCAAAAATATAACATGACAAAACAAATACCATATAAAGGAGCAAAACCTATGTATATGATAGAAAATATAGAAAACAAAGAATTTTTGAGAGAAATTGTTATAGAAACATGTAAAGATTTACCAGTAAAAAAACAAAATAAATCATAAAAATTTTGATTGAAGTGGAGTTTGAAGTATGAAAGAGAAGTATAAACAATATTTAACAAATGATCATACATTTGATTTATCAACAATGATTGGAATATTTTGTTTAATTATTGTCATTGCAGGTATATTTGGATTCATCTATGAATTTGTATTTTACTATTTTAATGGAGGAATGCAAACATTTTATTGGCGAGGTAGCAATTTTTTACCATGGATTAATATTTACGCCACGGGATCTATATTAGTTTATATTTTAACATATAGACATCGAAGAAATATAATAAAATTATTTTTAATCAGTACAATTACTTGTGGAATTCTAGAATATTTTTCTGGTCTTGGTATGTATATTATTGGAAATGGGTTAAGATGTTGGGACTATAATCAGGAGATATTAAATTTTGGAAATCTTCATGGATTTATTTGTTTAAGAAGTGTTTTATTTTTTGGATTTTCGAGTCTTATTTTAATGTATATGCTTGTACCATTTTGTTTTTATATAGCTAAACATACAAATAAAAAATTATTTTTAATAATCAGTATAACTTTATGTTCTATTATTTTAATAGACGAATTTTATAATTTATTTATTGCTCGAATTTTTCATTTGCCAAGGGCCTCTAAAATTTATAAGGAAATAGGATTACAATATGTAAAATTTAAATGATTTCTAATTTATTATGAAATAGGGAAAGAATAAAAAGGAGATTTTAGATGCAAACAATATTAATTATTGAAGATGACAAAGATATAAATAATATGATAAAACAATTGCTTGAAAAAAAAGGATTTAAAGTATTTCAAGCATTTTCTGGAACAGAAGCTCTTCTTTTACACAACGAAAATATCGATTTAATTCTTTTAGATTTAATGTTGCCTGGAAAAAATGGAGAAGAAATAATAGAAATATTGAAAACTAAAAAATCAGTTCCTGTAATTGTGATGAGTGCAATTGATGATGTAGATACCAAAATTAACTTATTTGAACTGGGAGCAGATGATTATATAACAAAACCCTTTCATAATGAAGAAATGCTTGCTAGAATCAAAGTACAGCTTAAAAATAAAAAAGTTACATCTAATTGCATATTAAAACATAAAGATCTAGTATTGAATATAAATGACTTTACTGTTACATGCAATCAAATTCCAATTATTTTTACTAAAAATGAATTTGAGATTTTAAAAATTCTCATGGAGCATCCCAATCAGGTATTAACAAAAAGCATTTTATTTGATCAGGTTTGGGGTAGTGATAATTTTGTGGATGATAACACTTTAAATGTTCATATCAGTAAAATAAGACATAAACTAAAACAAAAAAATCCAAATTATGATTATATAGAAACAATCTGGAGTGTAGGATATAGGATGAAAAAATAAAATTTACTTTTTTTTAAGAATGTGTTAAGGTTTTTTTAACACTTTTTTTATACAATAATTTAGGAAGGAGTAATATTATGAAAAATATAGTGCTAAAAACAAATGAATTAACTAAAAAGTATAAGAATTTTATTGCCCTGGATAAAGTAAACCTTACTATTGAAAAAGGTGATATTTATGGGCTTATAGGGAGGAATGGGGCTGGAAAAACAACACTTATGAAAATCATTTCTACTTTGTCTAGTAAAACTGATGGTGAATTTGAATTATTTGAATGTAATAATAAAAATGCATCAGAAGTGAAACGAAGAATTGGATGTTTGATTGAAAATCCAGCATTTTATCCCAATATGAGTGCTTATGATAATTTAAAATATTATGCAATTCAAAAGGGAATTGTAGATATAAATCAAATTAATGAGGCATTAAAATTAGTAGGATTAGAAAATGTTAAAAAGAAGAAATTTAAAAATTTTTCATTAGGAATGAAACAAAGATTAGCAATTGCCCTTGCTGTTATGGATCATCCAGATTTTATAATTCTTGATGAACCAATTAATGGGCTGGATCCTATTGGAATTAGTGATTTAAGGAATACTTTTAAAACATTAAATGAACAAAGAGGTATTACTATTCTTATATCGAGTCATATTTTGTCAGAATTATATGCACTTGCAACAAAATTTTGCATTATAGAACATGGAAAAGTTATAAAAGAATTAACCAAAGAAGAATTGGATTTAGAATGCAGTAAATGTATTTGTATTAAAACAGATGATACAAAAAAGGCAGCAATTATATTGGAAAAAGAATTAAAAACTACCAATTATAAGGTAATTGATCAAAGAGAAATCAGATTATATGATTATCTAGATCATGCCAATCAAGTAAATAAAGCACTTGCAACAAATGATGTAAATGTTATGAGTATTATTGAGACAGGAATATCCTTAGAAGACTACTTTATAACCATTCTTAAGGAGGCAAATTAAAATGTTAAATATGTTCAAATCGGATTTATATAGAATTTTGAAAGGAAAAGCAATCTATGTAACTTTCTTTGTGATTGTGATTATGTCACTTGTAAGTTGTATAGGTATGAGTGCAGGCCATATTGGACTTTCGACAGGAGCAAGTAATATAAATATGGAAGATCCTCAATTTGTATTAGAATTAAGTAGGGCCAATAGTTTAAAAGAAGTAAGAGAAGTTATGACAAGAAAAGGGGCTTTTCCGTTAGATAAAGATATTATTTCTCAAAATAATAATTTATATTATATGTTTATTATTATCATTGTAATTGTTATTACTACTGATTTTTCAAATAAGACAATAAAAAATACACTTTCATCAGCAGTTTCTAGAAAAAAGTATTATTTTTCAAAAGCATTGTTAGTATTATTTTTAGCAACCATCATGATACTATTTAATAATTATTTATCTTATTTTTTAAATTATTGGATTAATGGTAAAGAGTTTACAACTTCATTTTTAGAATTTTCAAAACTCACAATCATTCAACTTCCATTATTATATGGTATAGTGAGTTTGCTTATTTGTTTTGCTTTTGTATTTAAAAAGACATCCTTATTTAATACAGTTTCTATTCCATTTATCATGATTACACAGTTAATTGTTATCATAATCACAAATCTATTTAAATTAAAAGCAAACTGGTTTTATGAGTATGAATTCCAATTTGCTCTTGAAAAGATAGTAAATCATCCCAATAATAAATACTTAATATCTATTATGATACTTGGATGTATGTATGTTTTGTTATTTAATGTAATAGGATATTATTCATTTCATAAAACAGAAATAAAATAGAGAGGTAGAAGGGGATTATGATATTTATAATAGGTTTGTTAATCATCATTATCATATTATTATTGATCTATCTTTTTTCTATCAAAAAGGAATTAATACGCATTAAAAAGGAAATCATTTTTTTGAAAAAGAATGATACCAATATTTATATTCATAAAGAATTATCTGTAAGGGAATTAAATCATTTAATTGAAGAAATCAATAAATTCATTAGGGATTATAACCATAAAAGACAAGAATTTGAAAATAAAAATAAGAAATTAAAAAAAATAATGATCAATATATCACATGATTTAAGAACACCTTTGACATCAGCTCTTGGATATATAGATATTGTTGTAAATGATAATTTATCAAAGAAAGAGCAAGAAAAGAACTTGAAAATTATCGAAAAAAGATTACAAAGATTAGATGAATTGATTGATTCGTTTTTTGAATTTTCTAAAATAGTATTGAATAATAAAAAGATAGAACAATCAAAAGTGAATTTGATTGGTATTGTTGAGGAATGTATAGCTCATTATTATGATGATTTTAGAAAACAAAACAGAAATATTATTTTAACAAAAAATATTTCTAAACATGATGTATTCACCAATAGAAATATGTTTATTAGAATATTAGATAATATAATTAGTAATGCATACAAACATAGCATAGGGGATCTTAGTATCTGTATTACTCAAAAAAATAAATTAGAAATCAAATTTTCTAATAAAGTATTAGAAGATTATTTAGATATAGAGCACATTTTTGATGAATTTTATACTACAGATATATCTAGGACTAAAGGAAATACGGGTCTAGGACTAGCAATTGTAAAAGAATTTGTAGAGAACCTAGGAGGAAATATTGTTGCTAGAAAAAGGAATGATGAATTACATATCATATTAAAATTTTAAGGTATGCTTTTCAAGGAATATATTGTATAACAATGAAAAGGAAGAAAAGGGAATTGCGTATTTGTGCTCTTTTTTAGCTATAAAAAAGCAAGTTTAACCTAAATTATGATAGAAAACACTTTCAAAAGTTTGAATGAATATTATATTACACAATAAAATCAAGGTTCATCTAGAACCTTGATTCAAATTTACTTTTTTATTTTGTCTATTGATTTAGGTTTACATTAGAAAAAATGAACTACTGTTTTATATTAAAGTCTACTATAGATATATTTATTTTAATTTTTCCTCTAATAATTTTTTTAATTGATCAACTTTATCAAATTCTGATGAAGTATATTTTTGTAAACGATCTCTAAAATGAAAACTTAATTTTATAATAACAAAAAGGAAAGTAGTAAAAATTAGAATAATACCAGGTATATATAAATCAAAAATAAGCAATATGATACTAAAACATAAAGAAAGAAACCCAAATAGCAAAATTAAAGTATAGAACATTCTCACCTTTAATTTTTCTTCAAGGGTAGATACCCTGCCTTTTAAATATTTAATTTCATCATGATTTGATAAATTTAAATGTTTTACTACATTATTATAAATCAATTCTTCTTTATTTTTTTCTTCTCCAACTATGATATGAATCTTTTCATTTTTGTTCATAAGAATCCCCCTAATAATGTATATTATAACATTTTTCTTATATTTGTAAAGTGGGATAATGCCAAAACGGGTTACTATAAATGATGTAAAATGATTAGAAATATAATTCAAAACTTTTGAATTGCAAGAATATAAGTGATATAATAAAAGTGGTAAGGTGTTTAAAATGAATATAAAAGATTTTCGATTATGGATATTTATTACTATATTGTCTAGTTTTTTTGTATTTTTTCTAATACAATCAACACCCCACATTGTGTTGATTGGTAAAGAGGTACAAACTCTAGAATTTGGTCAAAAATATAAAGAATATGGTGCAAAAGTAAAATGGCTACTGCGGGATTTACCACTTCAAATAAAAATTAAAAATGAAATAAATGAGAAAAAAATAGGAACTTATAAAGTAAAATATTCAGTACAACATAAAAATAAAGAAATTAAAAAAACTAGAAAAATTCATATTGTTGATACACAGAAACCTAAAATTAAATTGAATGGTAGTACATTAAGTTATGTTTGTCCAGATCAAAAATATAAAGAAGAAGGTTATACTGCATATGATAATTATGATAAAGATTTAACATCAAAAGTAAAAGTAGATATAAAACATGACAAAATAATTTATACTGTTCAAGATTCTTCATTCAATAAAGCCCAAAAAGTTCGAAAAATATCTTATCAAGATAAAGATATTCCTAAATTAGAGTTAAAAGGCCCAAGTACTATAAATTTGTATCAAAATGATTCTTATACAGAACCAGGGTATACATCTATAGATATATGTGATGGTGATCTTACAGATACTGTTCAGGTAGAGGGTAGTGTAGATACTAGCAAAATTGGAACATATACTCTTACATATATAAGCAAGGATTCTTTTGGAAATGAAGCAAAAAAAGAAAGAGTTGTTATTGTTAAACAGAAACCTATCCATGCAGAAAAAACAATATATTTAACTTTTGATGATGGCCCAAGTGCATCCATTACACCAGGCATTTTAAAAATTTTAAAAGAAGAGAATGTTAAAGCGACCTTTTTTGTAATCAATCATTCATCTAACTTAGATTATTTGATCAAAAAAGAATATGATGAGGGTCATACTGTAGGAATTCATTCATATACACATAATTATTCTAAAATCTATTCATCTACAGCTGCGTATTTTGAAGATTTATATGCAATGCAAAATAAAATAGAACGTATTACTGGAATAAAAACAACCATCATTCGTTTTCCTGGGGGGAGCTCTAATACAATAAGTCGTAAATATAGCCATGGGATTATGTCCCTATTAACAAAACAAGTTACAGCAAACGGATTTCAATATTTTGATTGGAATGTAGGAAGTGGAGATTCTGGAGATGTTCATACTAAGGAAGCTGTTTATCAAAATGTCATAAGTCATCTTACAAAAAAATCTAATATTGTACTAATGCATGATTTTGAGGGAAATACGAAGACATTAGAAGCTTTAAGAGATATTATCCAATATGGAAAACAAAATGGATATACATTTTCTAGAATAGAAACAAATACATTTCCAGCACATCATGGAGTGAATAATTAAAAATGAAATAGAGATATAATAAATAGGGGGAACTATATGGCTATAAGGGTAGATGCCGATGCTTGTCCTGACATTTTAATAGTAGAGAACTTGTCAAAAAAATATCAAATTGATTTATTTTTATATTTTGATTTTGCACATCAAATCCAAAGTTCTTATGCAACCTGTATATTATGTGATACTAGTTTTCAAAGTGTAGATATGAAAATTATAAAAGATATTCATACAAAAGATTTAGTAATAACACAAGATTATGGACTAGCTGTTTTGGCTATTGGAAAAGGTGCTTATGTATTAAATCCTAAAGGATTTTATTATACTTTAAATACCATTGATACTTATCTTATGGAACGTCATATTCATAGTCGCACGAAACATCGAAGGGGACCCAAAAGAAGGAAGAAAATGGATATTCAAAATTTTTCAAAACAAATTCTTATATATATTGAAAGAGAATATAGAACTTTGTTTATAGAAAAGGAGAAAGAAAAATGACCAATATTAAAACAAAAAAAAGAGGAAGCCTCATTATCATTTCAGGAACAACTTGTGCAGGAAAAGGAACCGTTATTCAAAAATTACTTGAAAAACATCATAATATAGAACTTTCGGTATCCTATACATCTAGACCTATACGGCCAGGTGATATTGAAGACATTACATATCATTTTATATCTAGACAACAATTTGAGGAAATGATTGAAAGTGATGCATTTTTAGAATACGAAATTGTTCATGGTAAGGAGTATTATGGAACACCTAAAATAGATGTAGAAGAAAAGCTAAGAAATGGGATAGACATCATTTTAGAAATTGATGTAAAAGGTGCTCAAACTATCAAAATATTATTACCAGAAACCATTTTAATATTTATTATGGCACCTTCTATGGAAATTGTAAAAGAAAGAATTAAGGCACGTGGAGCTGAAAGTCCAGAACAGATTATAAAAAGATTCGAAACAGCTTATCGAGAAATTAATGAAATCAATAAGTATAACTATGTTGTAGTAAATGATAATTTGGATGAAGCTGTAAAAAAAGTAGAAGCTATTTTAATCTCTGAGAAATGCCGTGTGGATCGGATTGAAGAAATTGCTGTAGAAAATCAAGAAGAAATCATACATGAATTTTTAATTGGTAGAGAATTTAATAATGAAAAAAAATCACTTATTTAAAAAGTAGAACATGAACTTATGATAGATAATAGTCTATCTTTTTCTATTATATTCAAGAAAATATATAGATTATAATAGTACTCTAAAAAAAGAATACATATTTTTTACCAATATATATAAGTTTTTTCTTTCTGCTTGTTAAAAATAATGCTATAATGAAAGACGAGGAGAAGGAGAGTGGTAAAATGCTTACTATATATAAAACAAATGATCAATCAAAAACAGTTTCTAAACAAAAAAATTTTGAATCAAATACCTGGATTGATTTAACATCACCCACTACAGAAGAAATAGATAAAGTTGTATTAGAAACAAAAATTGATAAAGATCTAATTATGAAAATGCTTGATGAAGAAGAACTACCAAGAATTGAGGAAAGCGGAAATGCCACACTAATTGTAGTAGATACACCATTTCTAGCTGATAATCACTTCAAAAACAAATATAAAACCTATCCATTAGGAATTATTATTGCAAAAAATGGTTATGTAATAACAATATCTATTAAAAAAACAAACTTATTAAATGATTTCCGAACAAATAAAATTTCTTCATTTCATACAAGTAAAAAAACGAGATTCCTTATCCAAATCTTATTAAAAACAGCGACTATGTATTTAAAAGTCTTAAATCAGGTAAATCATGATATGTCAGCAAAAGAAAAAATTTTATCAAAGTCAACTCAAAATAAGCATTTAATAGAACTTTTAGATATAGAAAAAACATTGGTATATTTTATTACCTCATTAAAAGCCAATGATCTTGTTTTAGAAAAATTATCTAAAAAAAATGTGCTAGATATGTTTGAAGAAGATTTGGATTTATTAGAAGATGCTATGATTGAAAATAAACAGGCCATAGAAATGAGTAGTATTTATAGAGATATTTTATCTTCGGTTACAGATACATATGCTACAATTGTTTCAAACAATTTAAATATTGCTATGAAGTTCTTAGCTGGTATTACAATTGTATTTTCCATTCCTACTATGATTGCTTCTTTTCTCGGTATGAATGTGCCACTTGGTGAAATTGCTAATAATGATTTTTCTTTCCTCATTGTAGCGATTCTTTCTTTTTTACTAGCTGTACTCATTGCCATTTGGTTAAAAAAGAAGGATATGTTATAATGATTATTTTAATTTATGGAACAGATCGCTTTCTTATTCACAAAGAATGTGAAAACATAGCAAAAAAGAGTAAAATAGACTCATTTGGTATAAATCAACTGGATTTAGAAATCACTCCTCTTGCAATGGTTTTAGAAGATGCATCCATGCCTTCCTTGTTTGGGGATAAAAAAATGATTATTTGTGAAAATAGTTATATTTTTACAGGAGTGAATAAAAAATATTTAATTGAGCATGATATATCTTTATTAGAAAAATATCTAGAACACCCCAATATAGATACCATTTTAGTATTTACTGTATTACACGAGAAACTGGACGAGAGGAAAAAAATTGTACGTCAATTAAAAAAAAGAGCACAAATTTTAGAATGTAATCTATCTAATCAAATGGAGCAAATAGCGAAAGATCTATTAGAAAATTATCGTATTTCTTCAGATAATATAAGATTATTATTAAATCGTGTTGGAACAGATTTATTTTTATTAGAAAATGAAATTGAAAAGTTAAAAATATATAAATGGAATGAAAAAACAATAGAAAAAAACGATATTCTAAATCTGACGCACAAAACAATAGATTTAAATATATTTACATTCATCGATACTATTATTCTGAAAAAAAAGGAAGAGGCAATGGAAATTTATGAGGAACTGAAAAAAAGAAATCAAGAACCAATTGCTATTTTAATCATGTTAGCCAATCAATTTCGCATTATGTATCAATCAAAGGAATTATTAATGAGAGGGTATACTGAAAAATCTATTGCAGAAACCTTAAATATTCATCCCTTTCGAGTAAAAAAAGCTCTAGAAAAGGCCAGAGCTTATAATAGTGATTTTTTACTTGAATATCTAGAAAAAATCAGAAATTTAGATTATAAGATTAAAAATGGATGGATAGATAAAAATTTGGCTTTAGAATTGTTTATTCTAGGAATATAAACATATCTTATTTAAAAGTATTAAAAAGATCAAACTTATGGATCTTTTTTTATTTATATAGTTTTATTTACAAAAGAGAGTAGTGTTTCTTTTTTTTCATTATTGTTTATAATATTATATATTTTTTCTATTAAAGGAATTACAATATTTTTTTTCTTCATTAAATCATAAATAGCATCCATTGTATATAGTCCCTCAATGGTTGTATTTTTCTTATATTCTTCTATAATATTTTGTTCTTTTTCTTCTCCAATAAACTTTCCTAATGTAAAATTTCTACTTTTTTCACTCATACAGGTTAAAATTAAATCACCAATACCAGCCAAACTTACAATAGTACTTTGATCCCCCCCTAAAGAAGTAATTAAATTTTCTATACTATATAAAGCTTCTATTATAAATAAACATTGAGTAGAAATAGGGTATCCCATACCATGAATAATCCCACAAGCAATTGCCATAATGTTTTTAATAGAACTACATATTTCTACACCTAATATATCATCGTTTTCTTCTAATTTTAAATATTGATTTTGTAATGTTTTTTTAATAAAATTTGATGTTTCCGAGCATGATGATGCCAAGGTAAGTCCTGCTGGAATATAAGAAGCAAGGTCTATTGCAAACGTAGGGCCTGCAATCACAGCCATATGGTCTGTCCTGATATAATCTTCTACCACCTCATTCATAAATTTTCCTGATTTTTTTTCAATTCCTTTTGAGGCAATTAAAATATGTTGATTGGGAGTAAAATAGTTGCTTAATTCCATGCATGTTTCTCTAATAAACTGTGCTGGTATAGCTAGCACAATAAGATCAGAATCTTTTACAGCTGCTCTTAAATCGGTTGTAAAAGAGATATCAGAAGGAATTTGTATAGAAGGTAAAACTTTCTCATGTGCATGTTTTTTTATAAGCATATTTTTTTCTTCTTCAAATTTAGTCCACATTGTAATTGTACAATTGTTTTCATGGAACATCAGAGAAAGAGCAATTCCATAAGCCCCTGTTCCTAATATTGTAATTTTTTTCATTTTTTCATCCTTTCTAAAGCATCATATATTCTTTTCAAAACAGATTCAAATTTACTAGAATTTTTGGGTTTATAATATTTTTTATTTTTAAGCTGATCTGGGAGATATTGCTGCTTAACAAAAGCATTAGGATAATCATGCGGATATTTATATTCTTTGGCATTTGTTTTAATATGAGCAGGAACATTTCCAATATTTCCGCCCCTCACATCAGCAAGGGCTGCATCTAGTGCTAAATGACCTGTATTTGATTTAGGTGACAGGGCAAGTTCAATCACTATATTCCCTAAAGGAATTCGTGCTTCGGGAAGCCCTAATCTTTCTGCTGCATGAATTGCAGCATCTACTTTGGGCCCTATAGATGGATTAGCAAGACCAATATCTTCATAAGCAATTACAGTCATTCTTCTATAGATAATATCTAAATCTTCAGCTTCTATAAGTCTAGCCAGATAATGAAGGGCTGCATCTACATCACTACCCCGAATAGATTTTTGAAAGGCACTAATGACATCATAATGACCATCACCATTTTGATCATGAAAAAATTGAGGTTTGGTATTGATATTTTTGAGTATATCTATAGTAATATGGAAATCAGATGATGTATAATATGCAACTTCTAATAAATTATAGGCATACCTTAAATCTCCACCAGATAACATAACAATGTATTCTATTTCCTTTTGTTTAATTTGGATATCTTTTAAATAATTACTTTCAACAGCCTTTAAAATACCTTGTTTTACATTTTCGTCGCTTAATTCTTTTAACTCAAATATTTGGCATCTACTTCGTATAGCTGGATTAATTTTATGAAAAGGATTTGATGTAGTCATGCCAATCAAAGTAATAAGTCCACTTTCTAAATAGGGAAGTAAAAGATCTTGCTTGTCTTTATTGAGCCGATGAAATTCATCAACAATTAAAACAATACCATTGTATAGTTTAGCTTCTTCTATTACAATATCAAAATCTTTCTTACTATGTATGGCAGCATTTAAAGTTTTATATCGCAATTCTAATTCATTTACAATTGCTCCAGCAATTGAAGTTTTACCAATTCCTGGTTTTCCATATAAGATCATAGAAAATAATTTTTTATGTTTAACCATATTATAAATAACCTTATCTTTTCCTATTAAGTGTTCTTGTCCTACAATATCTTCTACTGTTTTTGGTCTCATTTTAATTGCTAAAGGATCCATCATCTTTATCACCATTCTTATTTTATCAAATTTTGAAAAAAATAGATAGGTATGATATAATGAAACAAAATAAAGTAGGTGAGTAGTGTTTGAGGACTTTTACGATTTGTATAGAGGAATTTTTATCATATCTGAGAATTGACAAGAAATATAGTGAAAATACCATTATTTCTTATCATAATGATTTAAAAAAATACGCCGATTTTATGTTAGCACGTAAACTAGAGATTGACTTTGTTACACGTAAAGATATCGAACTTTACTTAGATGAACTTAAAAATAAGCAAATTAGTGTTCGTTCCATTTCGCGTTCTATTTCTACAATTCGAAGTTTTTATAAATTTTTAGCATTACATCAAAAACAGCAAAAAAATCCAATTGAATTAATAGAGCTTCCCAAACTTGGAAAACAAATTCCTAAAGTTCTTTGTGAAGAAGATATAAATAAATTATTATCAATAAATCCAATCACTAATTTTGACTATAGAAACAAAGCCATGCTTGAAGTGATGTATGCTTGTGGTCTTAGGGTGAGCGAACTAGTAAATCTTACCATTTATGATATCGATTTCGATGAAAATCTTGTTCGTACCAATGGAAAGGGGAGTAAGGAGAGAATTATTCCTATTGGGGATATGGCTATATCCGCTTTACTTGACTATTTAAAAATAAGAGATTCCATGTTAAAAAGAGAAAAAAATAATTATCTTTTTCTCAATAATCATGGAAGAAAATTAACAAGACAAGGTTTTTTTAAAATCATTAAATGTATAGCGAAAGAAAGAGGAATCAAAACTGAATTTTCTCCTCATACACTTAGACACTCATTTGCATCACACTTATTAAAATATGGTGCGGATTTAAGAACTATACAAGAAATGTTAGGACATAGTGATATCTCTACTACACAAATTTACACACAAATTGAAGATAATACTAAAAGTACAATATATCATGAAAAGCATCCTCATGGATAAAAGGGAGAAGAGTATGTTTACATTTGAATCAAAGAAAGAATATGAAAAGTTTATAGAATATCTATTTTCTCTGCAGGATATCAAATATAAGAATTTTCACCAAGGTCTTTTTAAAGAAGATATAACCTTGATTGGGGTTCGAACACCTCAGCTTAAAAGAATAGCGAAAGAGATTGCCAAACAAGATTTTCATCAATTTTTAAAATATAATACACATACATATTATGAAGAATCAGTTTTACATGGTTTAGTAATTGGATATTTAAAGTATGATATTAAAGATATTTATTCATATATATTGGATTTTCTACCATTTAATACAAATTGGGCGATCAATGATATTACTTGTGCTAATTTGAAAATATTTAAAAAAAATCAGAAAAATGGACTTTTTTTGATCTATAAATTATTAAAAAATAAAAATCCTTGGTATATCAGATTTGCATTAGTTCTTTTACTTGATCATTATTTAGAAGAAGTTTATTTGGATGTCATCTTTGAAATCTGTGATGCGATTATTGATACATCATATTATGTTTTGATGGGAGAAGCTTGGCTTTTATCTACATGTTTTATAAAATATCCTGAAAAAACTAAACTATATTTAAAAGATAGTAAAATAAATCCATGGGCGTATAACAAAACAATATCCAAAATATGTGATTCATATAGAGTCTCAAGAAAAGAGAAGGAGCAAATTAGAAATTATATATGTAAAGTATAATTTTATTATACAATTATATATAGTCAAAAAAACGCAATTCTATCATATATTTTATTGGTGATATTATGAGTGATACAATGTATAGCTTCATATTAACTTTATTTGCTGGATTCTCTACACTTTTAGGATCTTTACTTTTACTTTTGAAATTAAAACAAAAAGAAAATATCATTGTAGCATCTTTAAGTTTTGCAGCAGGTGTTATGATTTGTGTTTCTTTTATTGAACTCATTCCTGAAGGGTTCAAGATGATTCATTACACATATAATCCCTTTTTTTCTTTTTTATTAGTTCTTTTACTTATTAACATAGGTATAATTGTATCTAGTATTTTAGATCATTTTACAGTAAGTAAGCAAAATCATCTATATAAAGTAGGTATTATTTCTATGTTAGCTATTATTATGCATAATATTCCTGAAGGTATTGCTACTTTTTTAGCCGCCAATAATAATAGAAGTTTAGGACTTTCTTTGGCTATCGCAATTGCTTTTCATAATATTCCTGAAGGTATTGGTATTTCCATTCCAATTTATTATGCAACCCAAAATAGAAAAAAAGCATTTTTTTATACATTAATTTCTGGTATCTCTGAACCTTTTGGTGCAATTTTGGCGTTTTTCTTTCTAAAAAATATAGTAACTGATACAATTATGGGATTTATTTTCGCTTTTATTGCAGGTATTATGATTTATATTTCTGTTTATGAACTTTTAAAAGAAGTAAAAACCTATAAAAAAAGGAAAATCAATATTATATTTTTTATTATAGGAATATTATTTATGACATTTAATCATCTATTTTTTGGATAAATGTATCTTTATAATAATTAAAAAAGAGAAATATATAATCATATTTCTCCAATTTGGGTTAAAACAATCATCTATTTTAATTCAAATGAATGGCTAGAGTCATCATCATATTCAAACGATTGAGTTTCTTCTTCGTCTTCAAAACCCTTTATTTTGTTTGAATTTTTGATTTCGCTATTTTTAGCCTTAGAACTTACTTGCGTATTTTTGCTTTTGTTTTGGCTATTCATTTTGTTTGTAGATTGCATGTTTCTATTACATTTTTTCATTATAATCACCCAATACTATTATTACCATCCAACTGCAAAATATACATAATATATAGAATGGAAAAAAAAGGAAAATTTTTGATATTATTTTGTCTTTTTAAATCTTCCTATAATATATATTATGTCAACTTCTATATTCCATAACAATAATATGATAATAGTTTTATATTCCTACTATATCTTATCTTTTTTTATTTCCATAAAAAAGATTCAATCTACAACTTTTCTAGATTGAATCTCAACAATTTTTGCTAAAACTTCTGCCGCATTATCCTCATTAATTTCGGTATAATTAAGTTCTTTAAGTGCTTGTACTTTGGCAGAATTTAATTCAACTGTACGACTCATTTGTTCTTCTAATTTATGTTCGATTTGGTTTACAAATCTTCTATGAGCTTCAGCAAGTTTGGTCTTGGATGTACCTCCATTTGTATATAATGTCATAGCTGTAAACATTATACTTTCAAACATAAATTGCTCCTCTTCATCAAAAACAAATTCTAAAGGTTTTATAAAGCCTGTAGCTTTAGCAACATAACCCAATATATATTTAGTCTCCTTGGAAGTCTCCATAGACTGCATAAAATGATATAAATATTTTGCTGTGTTATATCCATTAGAATTAGATTTATCCTCTAACAAATCTTTAACAAAAGTCACAATATTTTGTAGCAATTCTTGTTCGTTTTTACTAAGATTTGTAGAATTTATACTAACCAATGATTGTTGTTTATCATTTTTTAAATAATCTTCACTTGTTTTAAAAAAATTGGCCATCCTAGCTTCAACAGTCACAATATAATCAGTGTTAACTTTGATATTAGCAACATCCTCTGCAGATTTCACTCCCAATAGATTTAATAATAACACTTTTTTATCCTTTGGCCATTTATTAAGGTCATCAAGTTCCAAATAATTATAAATCATTTGTCTAGAAACACCTAAAAATTTTGCTAATTTAACTTTAGAAATTCCTAATTCATGTAAAATATCATTTAGTCTATCCATAAGCTTAAACCTCCATTTACATTTTATCACTTTTGCACAAAATGTCAAGGTGTCAAGTAAAAGTTAAGTCCAGAAGAGATATTATAAATACCAAATTTTTTCTCCATTTTTGTAAAGTTCTGATACAATACCTCCTCCTATACATTTTTCACCATCATATAAGACACATGCTTGTCCAGGAGTGACAGCCTTTACTCGTTGAGGATAGGTTACTAACATTTTTCCGTTTTTCAGACATTCTAGTGTAACTGCACAATCTGGTTGTCGATAACGAAATTTAGCACTGCATTTATGGGGATAATGATCCAATATAAAATTTACATCTTCAATAATTGCAGCATCTGTAAATAAGTATTCATTGTTATCACCTTCTGCAACATATAATATATTCTTCTGCAGATTTTTTCCAACTACGAATAATCTATTAGAAGTTCCACCGATTTTAAGACCTCTTCGTTGCCCAATCGTATAATACATAAGTCCTATATGTTCCCCTACTCTTTGATTGGTTTCAATATTTAGAATACACCCTGGTTTATTGGGTAAATAATTATGTAAGAATTTAGAAAAATTTCGTTCTCCAATAAAGCAAATTCCGGTAGAATCCTTTTTATGGGCAGTAATTAATTGATATTTTTCAGCAATGTCTCTTACTTCCCTTTTTTCTAAATGTCCTACTGGAAAAATAACATTTCTTAGTTGATCTTTTGTAGTCTGTGATAAAAAATAGGTTTGATCTTTATTTTGATCAATTCCTCTTAAAAGTTCTCCATTTTTTATTCTTGCATAATGTCCTGTGGCAATAAAATCGGCTCCCAATTCACGTGCTTTTTTGGCAAACATATCAAATTTTATGTATTTGTTGCACATAATATCTGGATTAGGCGTTCTTCCGTTTTTTAATTCTTCTAAAAAATATGTAAACACATAATCCCAATATTCTTTAACAAAATCCACACGATAAAGAGGGATTTTTAATTTTTCGCAAACTGCTTTTGCATCATTATAATCTTGTTCTTGTGGGCAAATATTTAATTCCTCAAGTGTGTCATTTCCCTCAATATCATTATTTAGCATGCTATCCCAATTTCTCATAAAAAGCCCTATTACATTATATCCTTGTTCTTTCAAAAGAATGGCAGCTACACTGCTATCAACTCCACCACTCATACCTACTACTACAGTTTTCATGAAACTCCTTCTTCCTTCTATTATTGTATCATAAAAACCATCTATATACCAAGTATTTCTAATACCTTACTAAGCACCTCTGGTAAAATAAATGCCTCATATGCATTCATCAATAGACAACCCACTACACAGATTAAAAACACCCATAAATATTTATATAAAATATACTTAAAATCAATTGCTTTCTTTTTTACAAAACAATCTACTAGTTTTAGAGAAAGCGTAATCGCATAATTTAATAAAACAATATAAATACAAATAGTAATAACCCCATGTGGAAAATAATATAAAAATGATAAAAGACATCCTTTCATTTTCCAGTTTAGAATAAAATTTGAAATAGAAAATCCAATTACAAACATTTTAGAAAAATAAAGAAAAAGCATAATAGGAACTCCTATAACAGATATTCCTAAAAGCCAAATTCCTCCTAAAAATAAAAAAGTCTGAAATGTTGTTTGTATATAACTTCTAAAAGATCCTATTTTATGCTGTTTTATATTTATGATAAATTCATTCATATATTCACGAATAAGTGTTTTATCTGCATCTTGTAATAAAATTGTATAAAATGTACCCAATGCAATCCCAATGATTGCTAATCCAACTAGAAAATATACAACTTTTTTATTTACAGTTACTGTCTGTTTGAGCTTGTCCCAATTTTTCTTCATATTATCACCTACCAAATTATATGGAACCCTATTTAAAAATATTCCTATATTTTCCATATTTTATAATAGATAAAAAAGGATATGATAACAGATTCTAATGTAAAGAATATTTTTTAATTGTGTAAACTATTCCCTTTTTATAAAAAAAACGCTATAATAAAATTGGTGATAGTATGAGTAATAAAAAGGAAAAAAATATAAAAAAAGATAGAGAAATAGATTTGGGTACCTATGTACCAGAAAGTATGATGGATCATTTGCGACAAAAAGGAAGCAGTGACTCTAATTATAAAAGCCACCAGTTCCCTTTAGATACAGAATATTCAAATTCTAGAAAAGGGATGGAAAATATATTGTTTTTTCTAGTTATCCTTATGTTTCTAGTAGCTTGTGTTTTTTTTGGATATACAATTATAATTGGTCCAAATGATATCAAACAATTAGAACACATAATCAATAGCACTTGGCTTCTTATCTTAAGTGCAAGTATGATGATGAGTTATATAACCAAAAACAAAAAAACAAAAAAAATAGGGACCTTTCTCTCCTCTGTTCTGATGATTGGTTTTATTAGTTTTAACCTATTGTTAAATTGTGGGATAGTCATTCTTAAACAAAATGATGTCATGAAAGACTTTACAGGAAAAACAATCACAGAAGCCATGGCATGGGCTGAAAAACATAATATCACAATTAATCAAACATATGATAATAGCGAAGTGTTTGAAACATATGATATTATCAAACAAGATGTCTATCCAAATACACTTTTAAAAAATGTTAAAGAAATTAATTTTGTTATTTCGGATGGTCCAGATTATGAAAAGGAAGTTTCTATAACAGATATGACAGGTTGGAATATTGATGAAGCTGTAAAAATTATTGATGAAAATTTTCTAAACCATGTTACAGTAGAGTTTGAAGAAAATAAAGAGATTTCACGTGATACCATCCTATCACAAAGTAAAAAAGGAATTATGAAGAGAAATGAAGAGCTTATATTAAAAGTTTCGCTGGGAACTAAAGATAATATTACAGATATTGATATGATTAATCTAAAAAAAATGACAGAGTTTAAAGCCTTATTATGGTTAAAAAGAAATGATATTCCCTATGAAATTAAAAGAGAATTTTCAGATACAATTGCTAAAGGAAAAGTTATATGTCAGGATGTTAAAACAGGAACAACTATAAATCATGATACCACTGTTCATTTAACTATTTCGAGAGGGAAAAAAATTATTGTTCCCGACTTAACTAAAATGAACAGTAAAAATATTACCAATTGGATTGTAAAAAACAAATTAAAAGTAGAGTTTGAAGAAAAATATGATACAAAAATAAAAAAAGGAAATATTATAAGTACAAATTATAACAAAAATGATGAAATTGAAGAAGGAACTACTATTCATATTGTATTATCAAAAGGGAAATTGATTTTACCAGGTTTTTCAAATCTAGATGATTTTAGAAATTGGGCAAAACAATATAATATTCTATATCGTGAAGAATATAAGCAAGATAAAAATATTAAAAAAGGAGAGATTATCGGTTTTTCTGCAAAAGAAGGAGATTCGCTGGATATAAATGATACAATTGTGGTATATATATCTAGTGGCACTACTACAGTTATTCCTAACTTTGTTGGAATGAAAAAAGCAGATATTGAAAAGAAATGTCAAGATTTGAAAATACAATGTACATTTTATTATGCTGGTACAAGTACTAAAGATAGAGATATTGCATTGAACCAAAATAAAAAAGCAGGATCTGAAGTTCTACAAGATACATATGTAAATATAGGACTTAGCACAGGAAAAAAGAATTCTAATAACACTAATGTAAATACTTCTCCTGTAAAACCAACAACTCCGCCTCCTTCTACTCCAACACCAGCACCTTCTTGTAAACAAAAAACGATCTATTTGAATGCTGGAGGTAGCGTAGATCAAACCAAAGCAATGATTAAAAATCAAAATCCTGACTTCAAATTTAATTTTGTAACAGGAGATCCAGGATATGGAACAAATGGATCTTTATATGCTGGTATGTTTGAAAAATATCAAGGTAAGACATTTAGTACATGTGATACAATTACTATTTATATTGTTTCAAGATAAGATTTTTCTTATCTTTTTTTATTCTATAATTCATATCAAAAAAAGCATAGAATTTTATTTATCTATGCTTTTTTTCAACATTAACTGTATTATTTCTCTACAATCAATTCAATATTATTATTTTGGCTATTTAACATAAATGTATATATTTTCGTTCCTATCTTTTTTGAAAGATGTAACTGTCGATTCAGTAAATCTTTAAATTCTGCCACATCACTAATATTAGAAGCATTAGCTATATAAATTGTATATTTCCCTACCTCTAAATCATTTAAATCAATTTGTTTTTCATACCAAGCCCTTGTTTTGTCAAGGTGATCAGAAACTGGAAGAGCAACAGCATAAGGGCCAGTTGTTATACTTCCTATATCATACTGATATTTTTTATAATTTTTTTGATTTTCAAAAATAATTTTTCTAATAACATTGGTATTACTAGCTAAATTACTACCATAAGAATAAGACGTTCCTTTTAAATATAATTGTCCATTTTCAGTAAAATGTAAATCTAAATATTGATCAAATTGATTATACGAATATGTAGCTGTGGTTCTATCTGCAATTTTTTCATTTCGAATAAGTAATTCTATTGGTGCTTCATTACTTGAATAATTATTACGGATAATAACATGTTTTTCTCCAGAAAATGATGTGGCTTGTGGAGCAAATAACTTATTACTAACTGTAGATATTGCATAATAATTATCTGTTTCTGAAATAATATACATCTTATAATTGCCTTCAGGAACCTTTTTTAAATCAAATTGAAACTTAAACCATGAGTATGTGTAATCTTTTCCATCCTCACTAAATACTGGCATAGTCATATCCTTTGGATCTGTAATTCTTGTAGCAATTTGTTCATGTAAAACTTGATTGGTATTTATATCTACAAATTGAATACGATAATTTATTTTTGTAGATAATACATTGTCAATTCCTAAAATTGCATGATAGCCTTTTATTTCCAATTTTTCACCTATCTGCTTTATATAATCTAAATAATATGATGCCTTTTTTTGCTGCTTTACTTTTTCTACCACTTCAACATTGATCGTTTTTGAAATCTCTTGATTTGCTGAATCCACTACTTTATAAGTTACTAAATATTTCCCCAATTGAGTTGTATCAACTGAATTTTCTATAACTTCGATTTTTTCAATTGTACCATCTTCTTTATCCGTTGCTGTTACATAATCAAGCGGGTTAAATGTGCTATTTTTTGCAATTTTAACATCTTCTGCATATATAACAGGTTTTTCATTTTCTATCACTTGAACATTTATAGTTTTTGTTACACTTTTTCCTGTACTATTGGTAACTTTATAAGTAATTTTATAACTACCAATTTTATTTATATCCACTGTATTTTCAACAATTTGTATATGATTAGAAATATCCCCATCAATTGCATCTTTAGCTGACACATTTTTCTTAGGATCAAATGAAGTATATTGTGAGATTGATTGATCTTGGGCATTTATTTCTGGAATTGAATCTCCCATTACAGTTACTGTAATAGTCTTACTTACTTTAAAATGTTGATGATCTTCTGCTGTATAAGTAATTTTATATTCACCAGGAATATTGATATATACTTCTCCGCTGATAGTAATACTAGATGTTATATCGCCATTTTCAGGATCATTTGCTAATACACCTAATAACAAATCAATATTTTCACCTTTATGAATAACTCTATCATTAGCAATAATAGTTGGTTGAGCGTTTGTTACATACAAATCTTTTTCTTCTATATAACCATAGCTTTTATCAAAGCGATACTCTGCTGTTGTAATATTTTGTTGATCATCTAAAGAGGCATCAGAATAAACCTTATACCAATATTTTCCATTTTGATATATCTTATCAGTTACTATCACAGGTATATTTTTCACACTATAATTAGCATTCTTTAATAAATATATTGTCTCAGCTTGATCTGATGGTTGTTTTTTTATCGGAACATTATCAAAGGATGCTTTAATTCCAATCGTACTTCCCTGCCACTCCTGAAGTCCAAAATCTTTATCAGCTGCATAAGCGTTAGAAGCCATTTTTTCACCCCAATAAGGGTCTGTAGCATATTTTACATTCATTCCACTAGATTTATTTCCATAATGGCCTCCATAGTATCTGTTATCAGTTGGATTATTAAATCCAGCTCCTGTCATACTAGCATGCATCATGATACTATCTGCTACTGTATTATAATATGTAGCATTGGCTAAGGGATTATTACCATAAGCATTATGTCCAAAAAGATTATTTTTTTGCATAGCAATTGCACTCGATCCAGTGGCACTTTCATTTACTGCTGCAGAAAAAGTTAATAATGCATTTACACCAAAACGCTCTTGGCTCAAAATAAAATTTGCACCTTCTCCATACATCTTAGAATCACTTGGGCTTTTAAATCCCTTATTTATAACAATTTGATTAAAATCATTCGCTGTATAACTTGTACGACTATGATTAGAAAGATACAAGTAATAAGGATAATATGGCCCTCTTGCGTTTATAGAATGATCATATGTATTATTTCGATAATCAGATAACATGGTATTCAAATCTTCATAATAATAGTTTCCATCAAAACTATAATACATTCTATTAGATGCTAAAAATGATGGAGCCTTTCCTAAATTTGTAACTCCTTGTGTAGATGCTGTAGCAAAATAGTGACGTAATTCACCATCAGAAACCTTATAATATGTTTTTAATGGAATGGTACTAATTTTATACCATGTAAGTCCCCCTGTTTTTTTTACATCTATGTATGTATAAATAGAACCTTTACTAGAATACCCAATCGCACTATATTGAGTACCAGGTCCCGTTCGAATTGTGATATTAGTATTGGAATTTTGTTGAATTCTAGAATTTCCAATTTCTTGGAACCATGTAGAATCTTGGCTAGATACCCAACTTTCTCCTCCATAAAGACGTGATACTGGAACAACTGTATAATATCCTCTGTTAATCCAGCCCGTGTAACCACTAACCTTTACTTTGGCTCTACCCTTCCCACCAACATTTGGTTCGTAATCCAAAAAAGCAGCATCATTTCCATAAGCAGCATGAATAGTGGTATAAGCAGCACTATCAGTTGCATTTTGAAACAATCTATGTTCATTATTGGGATTTTCAGCAAAAGGATGAGCAGTATCATAAAGAAAACGCACTATAGCATATTTAGCATTTATGATTTCTCCCCCCTCTTTTATCACCGCCACGTGCTGAGAATCTGAAGAATGTTCTAACATAACTTTTTTAGCTTGATTATAGTCACTATATTTACCAATAGGTTGTTCACTACCATTGCTATTTACAACGGAAACCTCATAGGGGCCCATTGCTTTTGCATTTCCCAAAAAAAGGAAAAAAACTATGCTAATTAATAATATAAAACTTCTATTTTTCCACTTCATAACATCCCTCTATTCATTTACTATTATATCAAAAAAATGTCGAATTGTATAGTAGTAAAAAAAAGAGTTCACAAATCTGTAAACCCCATATAAATGTATGCTCTTATAGTAAATATATTTGTTTTTTATTTGAAATATTACATATAAATATTTCTAGTGTTGTTGCAGAACTTCACAAGTATTCTCATTATATTTAAAATTATACTGATTATTTTCAGAATTGAAAGTAATAACAATACACCCCTGCATAGGTTTTTTATCTCTAGGATCCAAAATTTCGTTTTTACTTAGATATTTTTCCTTTATAAGGGTATCAATCTTTAAATAATAAGCAGTTAACTCATCTATCTCTGCTGCATTTTTAACAGACCATCTTTCAGCACTCTCTTCTAAAATTTTTGTTTGTTCAATATAAGCTTTTTCCTTTCCTTTTTTTAAATTAGAAAAAACTGCAGGAGATATAATAAGTAATATAGCAGATAATATAACAATAACAGCCAAAAGCTCTACTAATGTAAATCCCATTTTCTTTTTCATAAAATCATCCTTTTCACTATTTAATATATTTGCAAATAATTATCTTATTGCTTATTTATATCTATTATATCAAACTTTAAAAATTCAAGAAAGTAAAAATTATATATTCATGGAAATATATACATCATTTATTCCATTTTCCTCATTTTCCATTTTTTGAATCATCTCTGTATTAATATAAAGAAACCCTAATACCAGTATTACAAAAATCATCATTCCTTTGCTTCTACATAACTCTTTCATTATATATCCTCCTTTATTATGATACATTCATTTTATCACGAACATATTTTCGTGTCAAGGTTTTACCAAACATTCGTTTGACTTTTTTATAAACATGTGTTATTATGACATTATATATAAAGGAGGATTTATGGAAGGATTAACCAAACGACAAAACGAGATTTTAACTTACATTAAAGAATATATTGTTTCACATGGCTTCCCCCCTACTGTTAGAGAGATTGGTAAAGCCCTTGATGTATCATCACCAGCTACAATACATGCTCATCTTGCTAATTTACAACGTAAAGGTGTTATAAAAAAAGATGGTTCAAAAAATCGTGCGATTGAGCTTTTGGTAGATAATGAATTTGCTATTCAAAATGAGGAAGTCACCAAAGTCCCATTATTAGGAAAAATTACTGCTGGAAGCCCAATTGAGGCAATCGAAAGACCAGATGAATACTTTTCTTTACCAACTTATTTAATTCCTAAACAAAAAGAAGTATTTACACTTCATGTTAGTGGAACAAGTATGATCAATGCTGGAATACTAGATAATGATATTGTAATCGTAGAAAGAAGGGAAACTGCCAAAAATGGCGATATTGTGGTAGCCATGACAGCAGATAATGAGGTAACGCTTAAAACATTCTATAAAGAAAAAGATCACTTTCGATTACAACCAGAAAACGATACAATGAATCCCATTATTTTAAATCATGTTACTATTTTAGGTATTGCTGTAGGTCTTTATAGAAAAATTAGATAATTTTAATCAATAAAAGATATGAAAAAACTAGTACAATGATTCATTTTGTAATTGTACTAGTTTTTCTATACTTATAAATTATTTTTATAGTTGTATGGAAGAAGCATTCATTTGATGATAGACCTCTTGAAGATAACTTTGTACTGGAACAATAAATTGTCTTTGATTTTCTATGGCATGCATACTCTTTTCCATAAAATCTTGATAATGATAATCTGATGGATCAAATTGTGCCTGGTTTAGATGACTTTCAATCTGTGAATAAAACATATCACGATCCATATTGATATCATCAATATTTACATTCCTCATACCAGCATACTCTTCTTTCACACCTGCATTCATATTATCCAATCGATAATCAACTGTATAATACATAACCTTAAACTTACTTTGTGCAGACTCACTTAAGTCAGAAAGCACAAAAGACTCTCCATTTTTCATTGTAATTGTCCCACCATACATAAGTGCATCTGTAACAGGATAATATTGCATAAAAACATCCTCTTTCATTTCATCTGTAAAAAAGCCTGGTGTATCTGCAATATTATAAATATATTCTTTCCAAATCGCCATATAATCTAGTGCAACAGTATCTCTTTCTGTTTGAGACATTGAACCCATGGTAGTTGCTACATCTGAAACATTAGGTACATTCACATCCTGCCATTCACTTGATATTTCATCTGTTTGCTCTATATAATTTGCATAATCGTCTTCCAAGGGTTGATTTCCTTCCATGTACTCTGGATCAATTGTCTCTTCATAATCATATTCTGAATTGATACTCTCTTCATCATAATCATTATCATAATTTTGAATGCGACTGATTTCTTCATTTGCTTTATGATTAATAAAAGCCTGACAGCCCTTTGTAACTCCCGTTACAACAAAATATCCTAACAAAAGTCTTATACCATACTTTTTAATTCTACATCCAAAAAATGTAGAATTTCTTTTTTTATCTCTCTTTTTTTGATCCTCTTTTTCTTTTTCCTTGTCCACCTTTTTTCTTTTGCGTTCTGCTTGCCTATCCATACCAGATTTTATATCCTCATAATACTCATGAACTTGCTGTGCTCTTGCCGCAGGGCCACCTAAATTTGCCATATTTTAACCTTCTTTCTTCTTTGAGTAAATACACCCACAATAATTTTGTCTATATAAGTGATAGATAGAAGACAACTCTATAGATCTTTTATATCCATCTTTCTTTTTAAAATCAGCAAACAAATAAGAAATACCATACTGATTTGCCAATTTCTGTCCAATTTCATTTAATTTATCTGCATTTTTATAGGGACTAATAGATAAAGTTGTTGTAAAATAATCATATCCGTTTTCTTTTGCAAAACATGCTGTCTGATTCATTCGCAGTTCATAACAACGAAAGCAACGAATGCCTCCTTCTGGCATTTCCCTAAAAGATTCAATTGTTTTTTCAAATAAATTATTTTCATATGGAGCTTTCACTGTTTTAACATTTAGCTTCATCTTTTCAATCAACTTTTCTAATTCATCGTACCTTTTATTAAATTCTGTTTCAGGCGATATATTAGGGTTGTAATAATAAATGGTAATATCAAAATAATCGCATAGCTTTTCTAGCACTGCACTACTACAAGGTGCACAGCAAGCATGTAATAATAATCTCTTTTTCCCTTTCAAAGCAAGAATTTGAGATTCCATTTTTTGTTGATAATTTACTTTCATCATTAAATTCCAATAAGTGCCAAATATCCAATAAACACTACATATATTATTAAAACAATCCAACCATTGATTTTTTCAAAAGTAGAACTTTTATATTTGACACCTAATGCCATGGTTGATAAAACCCCACCTACAAGTCCCCCAATATGGGCTGCATTATCAATACCAGAAATGAAAAAACCAATTCCTAAATTTAATAAAATTAATGGTATAATTTGTGACTTTATAACCGTTCCTAAATAAACTCTATAATAAAATCCAAAGTATAAAAGAGAACCCAATAATCCAAAGATAGCACCAGATGCTCCAAGCGAAGCGGAACTATCCCCCATAAAAATCATAGATAAAAAACTACCACATATACCACTTATCATATAAACAAATATATATTTCCATTTTCCCAAAAATCCTTCTAATTGCGAACCTATAATATAAAGTGCATACGCATTACATAGAAAATGTAATAAATGATAATGCAAGAAAAAACTTGTTATAATTCTATAATATTCTCCTGTAATATGAACACGATTTACTAGAAATAGACTTTCTACAAAATGATCATCTAGTTTAGCAAGTAAAAACAAAAATATATTGATAGCTAACAAAACATAAGTAATAATCGGTGTTTTGGGTTTAAATACATCTTCATTCTTTTTCGCTTCCACTTCACTTTTTTGATTAATATCACTTGTGAGTTTTATAAAAAGTTCTGCTCCCTTTTCATCAAAATTTGTTTCATTTAAAATTGCTGGGAAAGCATTTTTTATAAAATCATTTTGCTGTAAGTCATCCATGGATTCCAACTGAATACAATCAATACTTTTCATCTGCATCTTTTCTATTCTTTTAACATTTTCACCAAGATTTACAAAAATACTTAAAGTGTGCAAATCAAAGGAAATTGTTTTCTTTTTAATTTTTTTTAATATGTGTTTTGTTCTAAATAAATCATACTGAAATTGTTCATCATTATGAATATAATTAGAAACAATTCGAATAATTTTATAGTTTTCTTCTAAATTTTCTAACCAAATTTCATTTTGAGCACCATGGAGAATAATAGGAGTATACCCTTCCCCAATAAAATAGTGTAAAAGTTTCATAACAAGTTCATCTGTTTTTCCAATAATAATGTTATTCATGTAATCACCTTCATTATCTATTGTATCATACTTTTATGTATTGTCCTAACTGTTTTTAAAGGTTTCTAATATGTCAAGAAAAGAAGAAGGAAGTGGGCTTTCAAAATGAAGATATTCCTTAGTTCTAGGGTGAATGAATCCCAGTTCTTTAGCATGTAAACATTGTCCTGTTTCATCTAAAATTTTTCTTTTTCCATAAACAGGATCATTCACAATCGGATGATTAATATATTGCATATGCACTCTAATTTGATGTGTTCTTCCTGTTTCTAGTTGAAGTTCTAAAAGCGTGGCTGTTTTGTATCTTTCAAGTACTCTAAAATGAGTAATAGCAGATTTGCTATTTACTGCTGTTACTTTCATTTTTTTTCGATCCTTTTCATCTCGTCCAATAGGAGCATCAATCGTTCCTGTATCATGTGGAATCACTCCATGTACAAGAGCAATATATTTACGATATGTGGTTTTCTCTTCCAATTGTTTTGCTAAAAAATGATGTGCTTCATTGTTTTTAGCTATCATTAGAAGACCTGTGGTATAAGCATCTATTCGGTGAACAATACCAGGACGAAAGACCCCACCTACATTGCTTAAATTTTTTGCATGATATAAAAGTGCATTTACAAGTGTTCCTTTGGGATTCCCAGCACCAGGATGCACAACCATTCCGTTTGGTTTATCAACTACTATAACATCTTCATCCTCATAAATAATCGTAAATGGTATATTCTCAGGAATCACATTTATTTCCTCTTCACAATACTCCCCTATAGTAATCATATCACCACTTTTCAAAGAATAGCTATTTTTTACAGTACCATTATTAACTAAGATTGCTCCATTCTCAATCATTTTTTGAATTTTAGCGCGACTCATTCCCAGTTCATTTTTAAAAAAAAGATCAATTCTTCCTTTATCCTCTACAAGCTTTATTGTTTCCATGTTTCCCCTCCTTTATGCCAATTATAATCATGAATAAAACAGAAATTACAATCATTATATCTGCAAAATTAAAAATAGGATAATTATAACTACCTATATTAAAATCCAAAAAGTCAATAACAAATCCACGTAAAAGTCGATCTATAAAATTGCCAAAAATTCCACCCAATAAAGATCCATAAATCATTTGCTCTATTTTTGACAATTTAGCATTTTTTAAAAACAATTGATAAATAAGTACTACTGCTATAACAGTTACTAGTAATAAAAAGATTTGATTCCCCGAAAAAAGACTCCATGCAGCCCCCTCATTTCTCACATAGGTAATTCGAAAAAAAGATGGAATAATAGTAATGGACTGTCCTACATATAATTTTTGGGTAATAATCCATTTTATCATTTGATCTATTATTAAAACTAAACCTGCAAAAATAAAAGTTTTTTTCACGTATATCACCAAATAAATTATACCAAATTTTAAAAAAAAATAAAAGATATCCAATTCTTTTACTTTTATATATTGTAAATTTCTATATACTTTTTACTATACCCTCATTTTGCCAGATCACCTGAATGTTGGGATACTTTTTCATATATGATTTACCTTCTTCCATATCCATATGATATAAGGTATGAGCAAGAACATTTATCAAAATAGGATCATCACCAATCACTGTTATATTTTGAAAATTGGTACTCGGCCTTTTGGTTTTAGGACTATAGAAATTAGGGTATATTTTTCCCTGATAAGAAAAAGAGTCTATACTATCTCCGATAGTCACTAATGATTTACCTTCTATATGCACAATTTTATAAATTTGCTGATCTCTATTTTCTAAAGCTATTTGATATAACGAATTATGATATCGCTTTCCTACTAAAATTTGTCCTGCTGCATTGATTAAATACGATTCAACATTCTCTTCTTTTAAGTAATTTTCAATTTCATAATTAGCAAAAGCCAAAGCAAGAGATTCTACATTCAAATAAACATGATTATTTTTCATCAGATTAGATCCTAGCAGAATAATCTGATCCATATCCGTATTTATATTACTTAAATCTGCATCTGTAAGAGAACCAGAGGTTTTCTTTTTCCATAAATCTTCCACTTCTCCCATTGCAATACTATAATATCCATTACTTGTTAGAGAATACTGCCTCCCAAATGCTAATATTTTATATAAAATAGGGTTTATCTTTATCTGATTTTCCGTTTCTTGATTATGATAGATATAAAATGTATTATATATAGAAGACCTTGAACGTCTGCTATCACTTATACACTCATAATTGTAATAAATATCTTGTATTTTTTTTAAAATTCTTTTTGTTTTTATGGGATTTTTTGTATATAATTTAACATTTACATAATGGTCATGATAAGAAAAAGTATCCATATATACACGAATTTTTTGAGTGTCTAATAATAGATATAAAAAAAACAAAACAAGAAAAACACCACCTAAAACGATACCATAATTTTTTTTGAAAAACTTCACTCTATCACCCATATTATTATATCACGTATATTTTATATAAGGAAATAAATATTTTCTTCTTATAAAAAAAGACTAATTGTCTTCTAATACACTTTCATATACCTTCTTTAAAGCCTTTCCTACGTTTTTCATATTCTTTCTATGAGCAACTTTATACCCTTCTTCAGTTAGATCAGGAAGTTCTCCTTTGATGATTTGTTTAATTTTTTGTTCAAATGCATCTACATCTTTTGCCTTATAACAATTCACACCATCTTTAAGCCATCCATCAAAAACAGGAATATCCCTTACTAGTAGTCTTTGACGACATGCTAATGCCTCCAAAGCAGGAATTCCCTCCGTTTCTTCTAAAGTAGGAAATAAATAAAGATCAGCTCCTGACAAAGCTCCTTTTATAATAGAAGAATCTACATATCCTGGAAATTTTAAATTTGGTAATTTTGTTTTCACAGCATCACGAATCTTTTTAGGAGAAGCCCATAAAGGACTATAACCAAACCAAATAAATTTATATTCTGGCATTCTTTTGGCTAGTTCCACAAAATCTAAAATCCCTTTTCGTTCTATATAAAGTCCAATCCCCATAATAACAACATCATTTTTCCGATATTGATATGTTTTGCGAAAACTTTTAGCAGCAGCTTCATTTTTTTCAAAAAAACGAATTTCAATCCCATTTGAGATAGCTGTAATAGGACTTTTAATTCCATAGTTACTTAACAATTTTTTAGAATATGGTGTTGGTGTTACAATATGATCTCCTAAACTATAACATTTTATTAGCCATTTTTTAAAAAGAGGGGCAAAGAAATTTGAAAATAAAAAAGAATTGCGAAAATCTTCCTCTGTAGAATGAGCATGATATACAACCTTTTTTCCCTTCCTTTTTGCCTTTTTTGCTAAAAAATAGGATTTGGGACCATAAAAATTAATATGAATAATATCATATTCATCTTTGGGGGATAATGTATAATTTATATGATTCTCATCTAAAGCTTTCATTTGGTGTTTCAAAGCTCTTCCAAGTCCTGATTTTCCAATATGTTTTAATCCCTCTGTATACAGTAATACTTTCATTCAATCACCTTTGATAATTGTAACACATTTTGATAGGAAAGTCTATTCTGTCACAGATACCAGTATAACATCTTCCCCAATTTTTTTAATTTGATTCCACTTTATTTCAATTTCTCCACTACTAGAAAACATAGAAATTAAAAATTTACTTCTCTCAACAATTAAAGATGTCATACTTCCCTCACTACCAATGGTAATATCAATAATATTCCCTATCTTTTTACCATCAATAATATTAATAACATCTTTGTTTTGTAAATCTGATAATCGCATATGATCACCTAGACTATTATATGAATAAAAAAAGAGTTTATGAAAAAACTTATAAAATCATCTTTTTAATATGATCCAGCCCACTTTTTTCTAATCTAGAAATTTGAGCCTGACTAATGCCAATTTCTTCAGCAAGTTCCATTTGTGTTTTTCCCATAAAATATCTTTGAAGTAAAATATACTTTTCGCGATCCTTTAGCTTCTGAATTGCCTGTCTTAGCATAACCCTATTTTCTAAAGAAAATTTTGCTTCTTCGCGATCTTCTAATTGATCCACTAAATAAATCGTGTCTCCCCCATCATTATAGATGGGCTCATACATACTAATGGTATCTTTTAAAGATTCTAAAGCATTATTAACCTCATATTCTGTAAGATTGAGTTCATGAGCTACCTGTGAAATACTTGGTTCCCCATCTTGTTTGTTCATCATTTCTTCTTTTTTCTTCAAAATTTTATATGCCTGTTCTTTAATACTTCTTGAAACACGTAAACTTCCATTATCTCTTAAAAATCTTTTGATTTCTCCAACAATCATAGGGCAAGCATATGTTGAAAATTTTACTTCAAAATTTAAATTAAAATTATCAATTGCTTTAATAAGACCAATACACCCTACTTGGAATAAATCATCCATATTATCTGTTCGTCCTGTATAATTTTTCAAAATAGATAAAACCAATTTTAAATTTCCTTGAATCAATAATTCTTTGGCTAAAGTATCACCACTTTGATACTTTTTAAATAGTTCAATCATTTCTTCATTACTCAATACTTTAATATTCGCAGTATTCACGCCACATATTTCTACTTTATGACGTGCCATATAAATCTCCTTTCGTCTCTATTAAGAACCGAAAAAAGATTTATTATTCGCTTTTTATATTATAATTGATAAAAATAGATCCATCTAAAACATATTCTAGTTATATTATGAAAACCTCTTTTTGATTTCATATATTAAAATATTTACAAAATCTATCATGACTAATGAAAATAAAAAATAGCATATATATCCCAACATTTTAAGTGGGATCTCATACCAAATAGTACAAGAATAAAGCTTAATTTCTCTTAAAATATAAGGTCTTTTAGAATGATTACATAAATACCAGATATTTATACAAAGTAAAATAAAATTCAGTATATATAACAAAACTGTAAAATCAAGCATAGAATTTTTAGTACCTATCATAATCTTTTGATCTTTAGGTTTCTTAACAATCTTTTCATCTAATTTTTGCTTTTGGATCTCTTTTCCATAATAATCTACAACTATTTTATATTTAATTTTTTTAACACCATTTTCTCCTTTTTGAATCGTTCTCTCTTCACCTTCTTGTAATGCATGGTCAAACTGATATGCAGTGCGAAAAGAGAGTGTTTGATTTTGAACAATTATGGCCATATAAGTACAACTTTTATCTTCTATATTGGCAGATGCATCATAATTATTTGCTTTCTTATCCATGCAACCTGGCTTTTTAGCTACACAACTTCCATCATCTAGATTGGCTTTTTCATTATAATTTAATGCATTCTTATCCATACAACCATAAATATTATAATTACAAGAACCATCATCCACCTCAGCTAGAGGATCATAATTCGTGGCCTCTTTATTCATACATCCTCTTCTTACGATTTCTCTTTTATTCGGTTCCTTTACTTGCATGCATGATTTTTCATAAGCAATCGTTTCATCTTTGCATATTGCATACCCCTCTTCTGTATATGTTCCCATAAGACCTCCCTGTTGCTCACAACAAGCAAATACAGAACAAGGAAAAAATATAAAAATAGTACAAACATATATTATTTTTTTCATAATAGTTCTCCTTAAAAAAACTCGTAATATAGTCTTTACGAGCCCTTTTGGATATTGTATCATACTTTAAAATACAAATAACGCCATTCGACAATGTTTGTCTTTTTTTTATAATCATCTTATTATAATGCCATATACTTATTGATTATTTTTTTTATATTCTTCTAAAAATACATATCGATCCTTCCCTTTACGGTATCCGATAATAGCATCTAAATTAATATTAGATACACTATTAAAAATATTATCTTCTACATGTGAATTTACTGTACGATAATATTGAATCAAACGTTTCATTTCTCTTCTTTTAGAAAGTTCTTCCTTCTCATTCACTTCTTCTGTAAAATGACAAGCACAGTTCAAGAATGTAAATCCACTATTTTTTTGCCAAGCAATAATATTGCTTTCTTTAACAAGATAAAGAGGTCTAATCAGTTCCATTCCTTTAAAATTGGTACTATGAAGTTTTGGCATCATTGTACGAATTTCACCTGCATAAAACATACTTAACAAAATCGTTTCTAAAACATCATCGTAATGATGCCCTAAAGCAATTTTATTACAACCAAGTTCTCTTGCTCTATCATACAAAAACCCCCTTCTCATTTTGGCACATAAATAGCAAGGACTACCTTTTGT
The DNA here is from genome assembly GCA_947576095.1 of uncultured Mycoplasmatota bacterium. GTDB lineage: Bacteria > Bacillota_I > Bacilli_A > RF39 > UBA660 > RUG12867. The sequence continues at coordinate 38,619 of CANPPW010000001.1, forward strand.
TTCATTTTTAACAACTTCAAAAATATTAGAATGAAATAGTTGAATAGGAATATTTAATTTTTTAGCATTTTCTAAAATCAATTGATGATTTTCCTCTTTATAACCAGGATCCATTACAAGAAAAGATAATTCAAAGTGTTTTTTTCCATGCTTTTGCAATTCTTGCATACATTTAGCAAGTAAAAAAGAATCTTTACCACCAGAGATACAAACAGCAATTTTATCACCATCTTCAATCATTTGATAGGTATCAATCCCTTTTACAAAAGGTCTCCATATTTCCTTTCGATATTTTTTTATGATACTTCTTTCTATTTCTTGTAAAGATCCCATATTTCACCTTCTTTTAGTATTGAATTCCAAAATATACCATATGTTTAGCTTTTTTACCACAACAAACACATACATCACTTAGATTTTCTTCCTCAAATGGAATACATCTCGATTTTGTTCCTCTAATTTCCTTTATTTTCAATTCACAAGCTTCATCACCACACCACATTGCTTTAATATAACCAGGATTTGTATAAATGACATTTTCAATTTCTTTCATATTTTTACAAATATATGTTTTTTCAAGATTTCTTTTTAAAGCTGTTTCAAATAAATTGTTCTGAATTTGATCCATCAGATTATAAATCTTATCTATTACATTTTCTTTCAAGGATAGACATATTTTTTCACTCGTATCTCTTCTAGCTACTATTAATTGCTCTTTTTCCAAGTCTTTTGGTCCAATTTCTAAACGAATAGGAATACCAAGCATCTCTGCTTCAGCAAATTTGTATCCTGGCGATTTATCACTTAAATCTATAAAATTAGAAATATCTGCTCTATCTAATAGAGTATGAATTTCTTCAGCTTTTGCAAAAACACGTTCTTCTTTCCCAATTGGCACAATAACAACTTTATATGGGGCAATTTTAGGTGGTAAAACTAGTCCATTGTCATCACTATGAACCATAATAAGTGCTCCAATCATTCTAGTTGTTGTTCCCCAAGAGGTTTGATAAGCATATTCTAGTTCATTGTTGCGATTACTAAAGGTAATATCAAATGGTTTTGTAAATTTTTGGCCAAAATAATGTGAAGTTGCTGATTGTAAAGTAATACCATTATACATAAGCGCTTCCACTGTTAGTGTATATTCAGCTCCAGCAAATTTTTCCCTTTCCGTTTTCTTTCCTGTAACAACAGGAATTGCCAAAACGTTTTCAAAAAAGTTTTTATATACTTCAAGCATACATCTTGTTTCCTTCTCAGCCTCTTCTGCTGTCTCATGAATCGTATGCCCTTCTTGCCATAAAAATTCTCTTGTTCTTAAAAATGGTCTTGTCTCCTTTTCCCATCTTACAACATTACACCATTGATTATAAAGCTTGGGCAAATCCCTATATGATTTTACAACAGTACTATAATAATCACAAAACAAAGTCTCTGATGTAGGTCTTACACACATCTTCTCTTCTAATACATCGCCACCACCTTCTGTCACCCAGGCTCCTTCTGGAGCAAATCCTTCTACATGTTCTGCTTCCTTTTTTAATAAAGATTCTGGAATAAAAAGTGGCATATATACGTTTTGATGTCCCAACTTTTTAAACTCTTTATCTAAAATCTTTTGAATATTTTCCCAAATCGCATATCCATTTGGTTCTAAAATCATACAACCTTTTACATTAGAATATGCCGCTAGATGGGCATTTCTAACAATATCTGTATACCACTTTGCAAAATCAACATTGCGTGAGGTAATTTTTTTATTTTTTTGTTCTTTCATAAATTCTCCTTTTTGATCTGGTAAAGTCTATACTGTAAAACATTAGGTTCTACAACTAAATGTTCAGCCCATAGTTTTACATGATTTTCTACATCTATTTCTTTTTCTAAAATTTGTTTTAGTAAAGAATCTGGCAAAAGTATATACATAGCTGATTTCATAATTTCTATATCTGGTTGATCCTTTAAACAAATCCGTTTATAATACTTTTCATTTGTAAAGGCATCTAATTGATAATATGCAAGAGCAAGTGCAATTAAAAATCTCTTTTTCGGGACTGACAGGGTGCAATTCACATAAATAAATTTCACTACTTTATCATTATCATCTCTAACAATACAAGCAATATCATCATTTCTTGGTTGCTTTTCAATCACTCTAAAACCATACTCTTTTGCTATTTTCATAATGGGAACTGGTAAATAATGATTCATATATACACCCCTTCTAATTACTTACAAAAATTATATCACAAATTCTTATACTTTCAAAGTTCAATATTTTTAAAAAAAGACAATAAATTTATATTATGAATTCTAAACATTTGGACGAAAAAAATACCGTGGCACTGCACAGTATTGAAATATACACTTATGAATCCTATAATACTAAAATCATTTACTTTTATACTACTTAAAAAACTAAATATTTAAACTATATGATTTCCCTTTTTTCTTTAATAATTCCTTTTCATAATTTATAATATCATCAAAACTATCATACATTTCTTCTAATACTGAATTATGAACACTCTTATGTTTTCTATAATAATCAAATGCTAGACATATATATTCATAAGAAAAAGATTCAATCCACTCAATAAATTCTTTTTGCATATCTGCATCAAAATCTATTACATTATAGTAATTGTATCGTTCTAAACTGGGTTTATGTGATTTTCTATCGGTTTTGGTCTGTGCTTCATTTCTAGACGTTTCCTTTGATATTGTAGATGAATTATTGTCTTCACTAGGAATATCATATCTACCTTTTTCACAAAGTGTTTCATCGTATAATATCCTTAAATCAGGATTTCTTAGAATTCTATATGCTTCATTTATTTTTTGTATCATTTTATGACAAAATTCATTATTTATACCAGGATTGGCATCTGGATGATAGAATATCGCTTTTTGTCTATATGCCATTTTAATTTCTTGTAAGCTCGCATGTTGTGATATACCTAATATTTCATATAAAGTTATCCCTATTTCTTTCATATAAAATCACACCTCAAAATTCATTTTTATTTTATCAAAAAATCATATATTAATCAATTTTATATATTTTATATTTTTTACTAATGAAATCTGTTATAAAGTAAGCACCTATTATATAAATAATATTGGCCATCATCGCTTCTATAACCATTTTAAAACAATCAAAACTAGTCCACTCTATTTTTTCAATAATAGATAGTAAAAAATAATAAATAATTCGATAAATACCAATTGTTATAACAGTAAACAAAATCACACTATAAATATGATTATTCCATAGATGATTTAAAATCATAATAACAATCCCTAATAGAAAAAAAAGAAAACAATGCATTAATAAAAAATTTGAAAATAAAATATCATAAAGCATTCCATAAAAAATACAAGAAAATAAAAAGTAGTTCTTATTTTTAAAATACGGATAGACCAAAATAAGAGCACATATAGCAAATAAAGGTGTGAAATAGCTTTCTATTACTCTTGTAAAATTACTAAAAATACTCTGTAAAATGAGTGAAATTGAAAAAATACTAATCACCATATGACTCATCCCTTTTAACAACTGCAATATAATCAAGATTATTAAAGTTTACACTAGGTGTAACTTCAATAATTTTAGCTAAATCAAAATTATCAGTTACAACTTTTTTGACCTTTCCAACCAAAAGCCCAGCAGGAAAGGTTTTCCCCATTCCCGTAGTTGTAACAACTGCATCTTTAGGTATTTCTGTATTATCTGCAACTCCCTCTAAAATAAATACATTTTTACTTTTTTTATATCCACTTAAAAGTCCATATACATAATGGTCCTCTATTTTAATTCGTACTGATATTTTATCAAATGTATCGCTTGTAAGCAAACTAACTGTACTACTATATCCTCCTGTTTTTCTTACTACACCAATAAGACCCTCTGAATTAATAACAGCCATACCTTCTAATAAACCATTTTCTCTTCCTTTATCTATATTCATTGTCTGATAAAAGCCATCATGATTTCTATTAATAACAGTGGCATGTAAAACAATTTTTTCACCCAAAGTTGTTCTCAAATCAAGCTGTTTTTTTAAATTTTTCACCTCTGATTTTAATTCATCTATTTTAGCTTCATTATATTGACTTTGTTCATTTTGCAACTTTAATTTTTTATTTTCTAAAATAAGTCTTTCATTCGTTTTAGAATGAGAAATTTTGTCTTTCACAAAAGAAATAGGTGCATAAAAAAGTTTTCCTACAAACACTTCTGTATCTTTGAGCATTCTTTCTATAGCATTTAAATCCCTATTATAAAACATATTTACACCAATTACTGCCAAAAACAATCCAAAACATACAATTCCAAGTATTATATTATTTTGTTTGCCCTTTTTCTTTCGATACATAAAATCACCTAATCTATATTATAATATAAAAATTCATTATTGAATATATCCATTTTCATAAAAACTGTAATAATCGTATTTCCCTACAATGATATGATCAATGACATAAATGCCAAACAACTTTCCTATCATAACTAACTTTTCCGTAATTTGTTTATCTGCTTCACTGGGATCTGTAAAGCCACTAGGATGATTATGTACACATATGATAGAACTCGCTTCTAGCAAAATCGCTTTTCGAAAAATTTCTCTTGGATGTACCATACTATAGGATAAAGACCCCATAAATAATAATGTATCTTGTATAATTCTCTTTTTATTATCTAAATAAACAGCATAAAACATCTCTTGATGTTTATCTGCTAATTTAGCTTTATAATACTCAAAGACAAGAGAAGTGTTATTAAGCTTTTGTTTCTGTAATGTTGTAATTTGCATTTGCATTCTTTTAGAAAGCTCAATTGCTGCAAGTAAACTAGCCGCCTTACTAGGCCCTATTCCTTTGATTTTAAGGAGTCTTTCATAATTCAATTCATTGAGTTTTGAAATATCTCCTACCTCTTTTAATAAAGTACTTCCTAAGAATTTAGCAGAACCATTCTTAGTGCCTGTCTTTAATAGAATTGCTAGTAACTCTTCACTATGTAGATGTTCAGCCCCCATTAAAATCAGTCTTTCTATTGGTCTCTCATTTTTGGGAATATCTTTTATTTTAATACTAGACAATTGATACCAACTCCTCATATTTCGAAAGAACATCATTGATAATACTTGCTATTGCATTTTTATCAGTCGTTGCATTTAGCATTTCATCATATTTTTTTAATACGTCTAAAAAATTTTTATGTTCAATCGAAAATGTTTCCTCATCTACAATATATCCAAGCATTTGATAATATTCCTTTATTTTTTTTACATTTTCCTGATTTTGGGTCATACCAATATATACATAATATTTTTGATTTTTATATAAATAAATATAATTTTGAAAAGATGCAGCATTTTGATTCATATCAGCCTCTGATGCATAAATGCCTAGTCTCAAAAAAGTTACCTTTTCGCCTTCCCCAAAAACTGGAAAGACATATTTTTTATTCTCATATCCACTATACAAAAAAAGGCCCATAGCTATGCCTATTATCAAACATAACAAAACTGGCTTGATATATTTCATACAATCACCAAAGTAATTATATAGAATATTTATTTCATTCTTTGTCGAATTTTATAAAAAGATATTTAAAAATGTACTTACAATAAAAGCAAAAATAATTCCTGCGAATACTTCTAAAGGAAGATGACCCAGTTCTTCTTTTAATATCTTTCCCCTTTTTTCTGGTTGATTCTTAAACACATAATCAAGAAGTTGATTAATAGCGATCGCTTGTCTTTCTGTCTCTAGACGAACTCCCATAGCGTCATATGAAACAATCATAGAAAAAATAAGGGCAATGGCAAAAAAAGGAGAAGTAAATCCTTCTTGATAGCCTAGTGTAAAAACTAAGGAAAAACTAAAACTTGTATGTGCACTTGGCATGCCACCTGCACCATAAAATAGACGAGACCACATCAATTTTTTATTTTGCCATGATTCTATTATAAATTTGAGAATCTGACAAATCAATAATGTAATAAAAGGAATCAATATATAACAATAACGTTTCATAAACACCTACTTTCTATAAATTTCATTCCACTTTATTTATTATAACAAATTTTTCTAAAAAAAATAGTATATAATTGATATTCTTTTTTCATAATAAAATAGAAAGGATGGGAAATATGAATACAGTACCTAATATAATAAGTACCAAAGATCTATCATATCTTGAAGACATGTTTAATTGGCATTTTAATGCTAGTAAAAAAGCACATCATTTTAGCGAAGAAGTGCAAGATGAAGAAATCAAAAAAGCTCTTGTTGATGCGGCCCTTATGCACGCTAATGCAGCTAGAGAAATTGTAAATATTTTAAAAGGAGGGCAAAATGAATCATAATCAAATATGTAATCCAAAAACGGAAGTTCCAACTAGTATAATTATGAACGACTGCGACTATATTACAGCACAGCTTGCCTGTGAAAAAGATATGAGTATAAATATGTGCTACGCACTAAATGAAGCTAGCAATGAAACATTATATCAAAAAATATATCCTATTTTTGAAGAAGAAAAACAAATGCAACGTTATCTTTATGAATTAATGTTTCGTAAAGGATGGTATATACTAGAAAAAGCAGAAACACAAAAAATAACCCAAAAGGCAAATCAAACAGAACAAAAACTACAAGAACTCATATAAAATATGAATTCTTTTTTATTGATAAGTATCAAATCCACTTCTTTTAAACATTTTTTCTAAATCACTATTAGAATAAAAAACCATCGTAGGTCTTCCATGAGGACAATGAAATGGATTTTCACACATTCTTAAATCACTTATCAAATATTCCATCTCCTTCATACTAATCAAATCGTTTGCTTTAATTGACATTTTACAGGCCATGGTTGCTGCAACATGATCATGGAATCTACTCAAATCAAAATTTTTTTCTTTATGAATAACCAAATCTACAATACTCTGGATAGCTTCTTGTACCTTGTATTTAGATAGCCATAAGGGATGTGCTTTGATCACAAATGAGTTTACACCAAACTCTGTGATATCAAATTTCATATTGTGTAATAACTCTAAATTTTCCTTCAAAATAAGTGCTTCACTATTTGTGAGTTCTATAGTGAATGGTACTAACATTCTAATACTTTTTTCTTGTTTACTAGATAGTTTTTGAAGACACTGTTCATAATTGATTCTCTCTTTTGCGGCATGCTGGTCTATTAGGTACATTCCCTTTTCATTTTGACAAATAATATAAGTACCATGTAAAGACCCAATTGGGTATAACTCTGGTAATTTTTCATGATTTTTTTCTTTTGTAATGAAAATTGGTGCTTCTTTATCAAGCGACGGCTCTTCTTTACTTCGTTCTAATGATAAAGTAAGATTTTCGTATTGCATCTTTTTTGTATATGGCTCTTCATTTTCCAATACTAGATTTTGACTAGCCTCTTTGAAAAATTTATCTTCTATCTCTGGAATTAACGTTTTTGGTTGCAAAGCTTTTTCAATACTATTTCGAATCAATGATTGTAATGTATCAATTTTACTAAATTTAATATCCATCTTGGTTGGATGAATATTAACATCAATTAAACTAGAATCTACATCTATTTTTAAAACAACAATTGGATAGCGATTATCTGGTTGATAAGGATGATAAGCATCATGAATAGTCCTAAGTAAATCCATATTGCGAACTACACGTCCATTCACAATTAAAATCATATGATTTCGACTCGCTCTTTGTACTTCTGGAAGCGAAATAAATCCATCTATAATATAATCATCGTTTTCTACATGTATTTCAATCATTTTCTTTGCTACTTGTAGGCCAAATATACAACTAAATGTTTTAAGAAGATTTCCACTACCATCTGTATTTAAAAGAACATTTCCATTATTTACTAAACAAAATCGAATAGATGGGTAAGATAGAGCTAATTTATTCATATAGTCTGTTACACTTGCAAGTTCAGTATAGAGGCTTTTCATGTGCTTTAATCTAGCAGGCGTATTATAAAATAGATCCTTTATTTTGATAATAGTCCCTCTTCTTGCATCTCCCTTTGATGCATCCACAAATTTTCCGCCCTCAATATGTAAAATCGTGCCAACATTTCCTTTTGATGTTATCATCTCCACTTTACTGACAGAAGCAATAGCAGGAAGAGCTTCCCCTCTAAAACCTAAAGTATGAATACGATACAAATCTTCCTCATCCAAAAGTTTACTTGTTGCATGTCTTTCAAACGCTAATAAAGCATCTTCCTTTTCCATACCGATACCATCATCCGTAATTTTTATCTCTTTGGTTCCAGAGTCTATTAATTCTACCTTGATTACAGTACTTTTAGCATCAATCGCATTTTCTGTAAGTTCCTTTACAACTGAACTACATCTTTCTACGACCTCGCCAGCCGCTATTTTATTAGCTAAGATATCATCCATAATTTTTATTTTTGTCACATTATCACCTTTTACTATCTACATGTATTATCTATTTTTTTCTTTTGTTTTTTATAGCACGCAAAGGAGCTGTAATCCTCCAACTTTTACTATTTAAAATCTTTTTCATTTGTAAAGCAAGACGATCATATTCCCTTTCTAAGTATTGAACTCGATCACTTTCCATTTTGCCTTTTTCTTCTTCTATCTCTAACTGTTTTTTCATATTCTTCAAATTTTGAATTTGAATCATTTCTTTAAAATATAAACTTCGATTTACCCAAATCAGTTCATCATAATTACTTTTTCTAACATGAAAAGATATTTCTAACTTTTCACCCTTTTCAAAAGGTCGATTTAAAAGTAAAATAGGATCCAATGTTTCAAAAACCAAAGCCTCATTTACAGAAATATAATTGATAAACTGTACTGTTTTTAAATCAATTCCTGAAATAACCAAATGTTCTATACTAAACCCCATAGCCTCTTCTAAATCAATTCTTAAATTTTGAATATCTTTTGGAATTTCAATAGTTGCATACATCTTTTCTTTTTTGTTTTTATATAAAATAGACATACTATTTTTTTCTGAAAATCCACTTCCTTCATCAAAGTATACTTTTCCTTTCGAAAAACAAGTATTTAAATGATTCATCCAAACAAAATAAGGACAATCAAATACATTTTCATCTAGTAAAAGCAATCGAATTGGATGATGATGTAAGCAATAATTAAAACTTAACTGGTCACGACTACTTTCATTTTTAATCTCTTTAAACCAGTATTTCATAAGCTCTTTTACTTCTTTTTTCCTATGCCACCTAACTAAAATGGGACTTTCAATTAATCCATTGTGTGTAGGATATCCCTCATTTTTATATCTTTCTAATTGCTTATAAATAAGTGAAGGTTCTCCTTTTCCACATGCAAGACACGCATATCCCTCTTCATAAATACAATCTCGCACACTGTGTTTGAAAGAAACCATATCATATTTTAAAATTTCGCAAATATCATAGATAAAGTGGGCGATACTTACATTGATATAACAAGAAGCATCCATCCAAATACTAATATCATATTTCTTCAAATATGGATGACCTAATATTTTTATTTTTCTAGCTAAACGAATGTTATCAAGATTTTCATCTTCTATATATATAACATTCCACTTACAAGAAGTTATCCTTTTATTATTTGTAAATAAAATATAATCAATACCCTCTTGCACCCAGGGGTCTTTAACAATATCATAAGTTCCTGTAACACAGGTATAAACACATATTTTTTCTTTTCCCATTTTATTTTCCTTCTTTGCTATTTTTAAATGATTGAACAGCTTTGGCTTTTATATTTTCTATTATATCATGTACACTATCATCTCGTAAATGAACAGATTCTCTTTTTAGTAAGTATTCAAAATCAGTTTATATGTATGATTCAATTTTCATATAAGTTTTATCTAATAAGGAATATAAATAACCAGAAACAGGCATCATTGTTATTTGCTGCACATAAGTCATATATCCTTTTATTTGCTGATAATAGGCTTCCTTCTGTATATCTTTTAGTTTATAATCAACAACAATATAAGAATCCTTTTTCTGTATTAACAAATCTATTATACCATGATGATCCTGATCATATACAAATTCATATTCCTTATAAAAGATAGCACCATCCAGATTTTTCATAAATTCAGCTTCAAATAATCCCTCTATTTTATCTATATAAAAATCAGATACATGATATTCTTTATAAAATGATTGTCTATTTAGAAAATCTATATTTTCTAAATAGGTATGAATTTGTCTTCCAATCTCTATATTTTCTTGATCTTTTATACTCATAAAATTAGGGACAGCTGAATAATGCTCTTTGGTCATCTTTTGAGTAGATATACGTAGTTCTATTGGAAGTATTTCTCCTTCTTTGGTGGATTTTTCAATTTCTAAAGATTGTATAAAATTCCTATCATATTCATGTGTTAAAGAGATTTCTTCTAAGAATGCTTTATGTATATAAGGTAACAATGAGTTTTTAATAGATGAAAACATATCATAAAAACTACGATATTTCAGACGAATTTCATCCCTTAAAGCACCTTCTCCTATATTGGTATTTAAAGAAGGAGTCACAATTATTATTTTTTCCCTCGCTCTAGTAAGTGCAACATAAAGAAGTCGTATCTTTTCTGATACATCTCTTTGATAATACTCTTCCCTAACAAGTGTTTTATATATTGTATCTTTAAGCCCCTCTTCAAAAACGGGTGTCACAATTCCATAGGTACGATTAAAAAGAAAACGATCTTTAAAATCTTCTTTAGAAAACGTTTTATAAATCCCACTATAATAACAAATTGGAAATTCTAGTCCTTTAGATTTATGAATCGTCATCATTTCGATAGCATCTTGATACGTTCCTTCTATCTCAAAATGAATATCAATTTGATGTTTCAGAGCTGAATCAAAGTAAGAAATCATATCTGATAATGTATATTCCAAATTTTCTAAAGAAGTCGCTACTTCTAAAAGATAATGTAATTTTGAAGATAATAAATCCACTTCCCCTAGTTCAATGATCTTATTATAAAAGTCAAAAATGATATACATTTCTTCCAACAATTCTCTAAGTGATAAAATAGGCAACTTTTGATACAAAGTGTCTATTTTTTGTTTCATATCTATCAAATTTTCATTTTCTCTAAAAATATGATATATACTTCGATTTAACTGTTTCGCTTTAAAAAAGACATCAAAAATAACATCATCTTCATAAGCAAAAAGAAATGATCTAGCAACACTTAAAAAACTATGGGAGAATGCAGAATCATAAAAATTACCCATTTTCATACAATCTAATATTTTAAGAATATTTTGAATCACAAAAATTTCATCTGATTGTATAAAGTTCTCTTCCTTATGTATATAAATAGGAATTTCTAAATAGGTAAATATTTTCTTATATAAATCAAAATCCGTCTTTCGATCCATTAAGATTGCAAAATCTTGATACGTAACAGGCCTTAATTTTGAAGTCTCTTTATCAATTACTTGATATTTTGTTTTTATTTTTTTTTGAATATCACTAGCAATCAAAAAAGCTTCTATTTCTTCTTTTTTATATTCTCCTTTTTGATAGGGATATTCTAAAACTTCAAGTGAATAATTATCTTCTGTTTTTCCTTCACTTTCATACATTTCATTACCAAAAATCATCTCATGGCCATTTGTATAATCAGCACCACCAATGGAAAGATTCATTATTTGTTCAAAAATCAAATTAATACAATTTAAAACTTCTCGTCTAGATCGAAAGTTTTTCATAAGATCTATTTTTATACCAGGTCCCTGCTTTTGATAAGTTTCATATTTTTCCATAAAAATAGAAGGATTGGCATTTCTAAAACCATAGATTGATTGTTTTACATCCCCTACCATATAAATGTTTTGATTCGATAACAAGGAAATAAAAGAATCTCCAATATCATTTGTATCCTGATATTCATCAACCATAATTTCGTGAATATTTTCCCGATAAGTCTTTCGAATGGATGGATATTGTTCTAAAATCTGAACTGCAAACCTACCAATATCACTAAATTCAAAAACATTGTATTTCCTTTTAAAAACTGAAACTTTGGTTTCATATTGTTTGACAAGAGAAAGCAGAACATCCACTGTTTTTTTTGTCTTTAAAATTTCATCTCGTATTTCCTTTGTTGATTTGTAAGTGCAGTACTCCTTTACTTTATGGAAACTTTTTCGCAAAAGGTCATATTCTTTTTTTACTTCTATTTTTTCTTCTTCCTCTATTTTTTTGCTAGTTGGAAAAGAAGGAAGAGATGATGGTAAATTTTGTATCAATTGATCATAAGTTTTTACATTTCGTAAAGACTCTACTTTCATCACTACCTGTTCATACCAAACTATCAATTTTTCATCCATAATCTCCTGTTCCATTTTATCCAAATGAAGAAACACCTCATCTAACTCTTTTATAATATATTCTACATAGGATAAAATATCTTTTTCAATCTTATGAGAATCGTAATATCTTTTTAGATAGGTACTCATATATGTCTCTTTATCATAAATGGAAGATAATCCCTCTGCAATTTGATAAACAATTTTTTTTATTTTAGTATCATCTTTAATGGTAAATGTATCTATTACAGATAGAAAATTCAAATCTTTTTTCTGATAAAATTCTAAAAATACCTCCTCTAATATTTTTTTCTTTTGAGAAACTAAAACTACAGAATCACAAATATTAATATTTTTTTCTAAATCTAACAGGTAATGATACTTTTTTACTAGTGACAAACTAAAACTATCAAATGTGCATATATTGGCACTATCCAGTAAATCTAACTGCTGAAGCAATTCTAAATGTCCTTTTTCTAATTCTTTATTTAATTTTGCCCGAACTCGTTCTTTCATTTCAAATGCAGCTGCATTGGTAAAGGTTAAAACAATTAAAGAATCTAATGAAATTCCTTGTTTTAATTTTTCAATAATTCGTTCTGTGAGAACAGCAGTTTTTCCACTCCCTGCTCCTGCACTTACAATAATATTGTCTCCATGTTGCTGAATTGCTGAAAGTTGTTCATCTGTCCATCTTGTTTTACCCATGTATACCACCCTTTATAAATTCTAAATTTTTATATTCTTTTAACGAAACTATATCACTTGGTCGCATAAAACAAATATCATGGTAAGGACAAAATGCACAGCCCGTTATACTATCTGTTTTTTCACTGCCTATTCGTTTGGGATCGATTGAAAAATTTGCTTTTTCAATATCATCGATCGCAGAAAAGATATTTTTTTCTGTTATTTCTAATAGTTTGCAGACTTCATCCTCTGTTAATACTTTTGCATTTGCATAAAACTCCCCATCTGCTTTCATTCGCATTAAGCGAATATAACTATTTTCAATATTATGATCAATGTGATGAATCAAACTGGAATTTTTTAAAGTATATCCATTTAATTTATAAGCAGCCGATTGTATTTGTTCATATGTTTTCCCTGTTTCAGCTGGTAGAATTTCTTTCATAATATTTTGCCAGTAACTTCCTGCATAAGTATAGTTAGAGATTTTCTTGCTTAATAAGTAATGATAGATTAATAGTTGCATATGAATACCATGAATCACAGGATTAAAATTCGATTCAATTGTACCTGTTTTATAATCTACAACAATGGTGTATGTATGATTTTGCCTTTGAAATGTCAAAACTTTATCAATATAACCTTTTAAAGTGACACTTAACTCACCATTTATTTTTATCTCATATTTTTCTTCTAAAGATTCTTCTTTAAAATCAGTTTGCTCTCTTTGTTTTAAAAGAATCCGAATCAGTGTTCTTATTTCTTTTCTATATTTCTGCTTATAAAATTGGATTTTTTCACTACAATCTTTAGAAAATTCCTCATCCCAAATTTCATCAATCATCTCTTCGTAATCACTTCTTTTGGTGTGAAAAACATGAAATAGAACTTTATGGACAATGTTTCCAATCTGAACTTGCATACTACTTTCTCTTTCTTCTCTTATATTTAAAATATTAGAAAGAAAAAAGCGAAACTTGCATCTGTAAAATACATCAATGGATGAATATGATAAATTCATTTTATGATCTAGATAAGAATATAATCTTTCTTTGGAAATTGGTTTATAAGCGTGAGTATAAAAGCGATATGGAACTTTTATTTTATGATAAAGAAAAGATAATTCTTCATTTTTCTGATTATATTTTGTAAAAGAATCTAACAATCTAGCCAACAAAAAACGATTATAAAAAGCAGAATGATATTCATACTGAAATGGTATATTTTTAAAATCTATTTTCTTTTTTAAAGTCTCTAAAAAGGAAGGTCTTGCATATTCAGAGAAAGGAGATTTATGAGAAAAACTAATATAAATTACATTAGTATGCATAATATCATAAATGGCTTTTTGTACTTCGATTTGATTCTTTTCTTTAGAAGTATCTATTTTTAAACTCTGTTTCTCAGTATCAGAAAGATAATCATCATCTCTATGAATTACAGGAAAAGAAGTTGTATGCATTCCTAAGGCAAATACAATATCTTTTTTCGATGTTTCATTAAGTGAAGATATCTCTGTAATACCAAATCCTTCCTTTACAATGGTGTCTCTTTGAAAAATCGTATGAAGGATTTCATATAAAAGTTTCTTTTCTTTTACACAAACAAATTCATTTACAATAGTAACAATTTTTTGATAAAGATCAAGTAAAAAAGGATCTTTCATATCATAGGTTTCACGTATAATTCCTAAAGCTTCCTCTGGCTCTGTTTCTTTTAATATTTCTAAAAAATACTGTGCCATATCATAAGATATAAGCTTTCTTTCCTCTTTTAGATGATATGGAATTTGAAAAAGATAAAAAATACGGTGAATCACTGGAATATAATCCTTACTAGGTAAAAAAAGTTTAATATGATCTATAGGCGTATTTTCATGAAGTAACTTCATTATTTTCTCGGCAACAAACGTAACCTCTTGCTCAGTAGTATCACATTCCATAAAAAAACACTCTTGATTCTTATATGAATTTATCTCGTCTATTACTATATTTTCTTTTTTTAATAATAAAAGTAGTTCCTTTTGTCTTTTTGTTAAAACAGGATATTCATAAATAATAATTTTTTTACGTTTTAAAAATTGTTTTAAAAATTCATTTTGCTTTAAAAGATCCTTTTTTCTTAAAAACTGTTTTATATGAGATAAGAATGCCAATTTATCATTTGTATATTCTTTCTCATCAACACACATGATTTGTTTTAAATAAAGAAGCCCCATTGAAGGGCTTACCTTATATTCTTGAATTAATTCATACAAAGATTTCCTATCACAGTAAGGAAAAAAAGCCTTTTCTATTTCTTCAAAAGTATATATTTTAAAAGATACAATTATTTTTTGATTGCTCGCCTCTTCTAATAATTTTTTCTTAATGGAAGATGGTGTAATAATGACTACATTTTCCTTCATATATTTTTGTAACATACCATCACCCTTTTTCATTATAACATGTTTTATAAGACTTCTAAATACAGTTTTATATAAAAAATTACCTTTCGGTAATTTCTTTCAATAAGACAATCAAATCATTTTCTAACTTTGAAATATCATTAGGACTCATGAATACATAAACAGTAGGTACATCTTCAACCAATTTAGAAGCATCCTTAATAGATATAGAACTACCATGGTCCAATTTTTTAATAATTAAGTCTGACGTAATTTGAGGAAAGTCTTCTTGTTTTTCGCGAGCAGGATGAATATCAAGAATATAATTCTTATCTGTGTTTTTAAAAGCTTTTACTAAATCATCTGCAAACTCTTTCGTCCTCGAAAATGTATGCGGCTGAAAAATAGCGACTGTTTTTTTATCACTATATTTTTGCTTAACTGCTGAAAGTAGGGCCTTTACTTCATTGGGATGATGAGCATAATCGTCAATAACTATATAATCACCAATCATGGTTTCTGAAAATCTCCTCTTTGCACCCGCAAATGATTTGAATATTTTCCCTACTTCTTTTGCTTCTAATCTTTCATAGTAACAGACCCCAATAACAGCTAAAGCATCTAACAACATATGTTTTCCATAAATGGGTAAATCAAAATGACCATAATAATTATCTTCTATATTTACGTCAAAACTTGTTCCTGTATTTTTATATTCAATGTTTAAAGCTCTTATATCATTATCATCAGAAATTCCATAATAGAAAATTGGTTTGGTGATGTCTAAAGAGTGGGTATAAGGATCATCTCCACAAGCAATGACCATTTTTTCAGCATTATTTGCATATTCTCTATAAGCATCAATTACATCATCAATACTTTTAAAATAATCAACATGATCCAAATCAATATTCGTAATAATAGCATAGGTAGGTGTATAATGCAAAAAATGCCTTCTATACTCACAAGATTCTAAAGCAAAATATTCATTTTCTGGACTTGCATAACCTGTTCCATCGCCAATTAAATAATTTGCCCCCTTTAAGGAATTTAAAACATGTGCCATCATAGATGTTGTAGTGGTTTTTCCATGACATCCTGCAATACAAATTGTTTTAAACTTTTGCGTTAGATGACCTACCATTTCAGAATAGGTATATATAGTAAGATCCATTTCTTTTGCTTTTTTCACTTCTGGGTGCTCATCTGTAAAGGTAGCCCCCAAAATAATTTTCATACCAGGTTTTATATTTTTATCACTAAAAGGATATATAGGAATACTTAATTTTCTTAGTCCTTCTTCTGTAAAAAAATGTTTTTCCAAATCACTACCTTGTACTTCATATCCAAGTTGTTTCATAATTTGTGCTAAAGAGGCCATACCAGCACCCTTTATGCCTATAAAATGATACATATCATTCATCTCCTTCATTTATGGTGACTTATAATCAAATTCATAATCTAAAATTCTAACGGTATCACCATCTACAGCACCTAAACGCCTCAACTCATCATCAACACCCAATCGCTTTAAGCGATTTGAAAACCTTAATACAGATTCATCTGTTGAAAATTTAGTCATTTGAACAATTTTTTCGATTTGTTTTCCTTTAAGAATCCATGTGTGATTTTCTTTAGTGACTGTAAATGGACGTTCTTCTTTAAATTGATAAAGAATATGACTTTCAAATTTTTCTTCTTCATAAAGTGCTTTTTTTGGAATTTTTTCTAATAAATCTGCAAGAGCATTTAAAACTTTATCAATTCCATCATTTTCAACTGCTGAAATTGGATAAACAGGTATATTTACTTTTTTTTGAAATTCCACCAAGTATTTTTTAGAAGATGGAATATCCATTTTGTTTGCGATTACAATTTGTGGCTTTTCCATAATTTGAGAATTGAATGCCTCTAATTCTTTATTAATTGTGATAAAATCCTGATATGGATCACGTCCTTCGTATCCACTCATATCAATAACATGGGCGATGACTCTTGTTCTTTCAATATGCTTTAAAAACCGATCCCCAAGACCAGAACCTAAAGATGCACCTTCTATAAGGCCAGGAAGATCTGCTACTACAAATGTCCGATGATTTGCTCTTACAACCCCTAAATTGGGTTTTAATGTTGTAAAATGATATGGTGCTATTTTAGGTTTTGAGGCAGATATTTTAGAAATGAGCGTGGATTTGCCAACACTTGGCATTCCCACTAAACCTACATCTGCTAATAGTTTTAGTTCTACTTTGATTTTTCGTTTTTCCCCTGGTTCCCCATTTTCAGCATAACTAGGTGCGGGATTATTATGTGTAGCAAAAGCTATATTTCCTCTTCCTCCACGTCCCCCATACGCTACGCAGACTTCTTCTCCTTTATGTGTTAAATCAGCAATAACATATCCTGTATCAAAATCAGTAATAATAGTACCTGCAGGCACTCTTACAAAAACATTTTCAGCATTTTTCCCATGCATACCTTTCCCCTGGCCATTTTCTCCTCGATTTCCTCTAATTATTTTTTTATAACGCAAATCTAATAAAGTGTTTAATCCTTCATCCACTTGAAAAATAATGTCAGATCCCTTTCCACCATTACCACCTGCAGGGCCTCCCATTTCTATATATTTTTCTCTACGAAAAGCCATACATCCATTTCCACCAGATCCAGCTTCTAATTCTAATTGTACTTCATCTACAAACATAATATCCCCCCCTTTTTATAGGCGTTCTTTATATATTATACTAAAAAACAAACAATATGTACAGAGTTCCTAATAAGAACCTATTTCTATCTTTCAATATTTAAATCAATTGCGTTTTTTACTATATAATTATAAAAGTGTAAAAATAAAAAAAGAAACGAATATTCATTTCTCTTAATGAAAGTTAATCATTGAAGTTACAACCCTTTTCACATCACGTTCATTAAAAGGTTTTGTCAGTACATCTACAATAGGATATGTAAATGCTTTAAGAGCTGTTTCTTTAGAATCATCTCCTGTAATAATTGCTACTGGGATTTTAGCAAATAAATTATTTTGTTTAAAATAATCTAATACTGTAAATCCATTTATATTAGGCATATTCAAATCAAGAAGTATACCATATAATTTTACACCAGGGTTGCTTTCTAAAAAAGCCAAAGCTTCTCTTCCATCAGCTGCTGCAATCACTTCAAATTCTTCATCAAATATTTTTTGAATTAAATTACGTATAACATTGGAATCATCTACAACTAAAATCTTTTTGTCTTTAATAGTTTCCTTTGACGAAGAAACGACAGAAGTCACTTTTTCTTTTCCTAAATATTGCCCCAATAATTGCAAAATTCGATCTGTTTCATTCATAAGTTCATCATAATGTTCATATATAAACATAACATCATTTTCTTTACTATGCATTTCATGAGCAAAAGAAATTTCTGCTAATTTTGTAAAACCTAGATACTTTGCATCACTTTTCAAAGAATGAACTAAAATAGCATAATTGGGCATATCCGTTACTTCTTTATATTTCTGAATTTCACTTAACTTTTGGGTAATGGTTTCCAAAAAATCTTCTAGTGTTGAATCATAGGTTTCCATATCTCCAAAAAGTTCTAAACTCTGTTCAATATTTACTCCATTATTTTTTAATAAATCTATATCCCTCATATTTTTCACATCCTCTATTATCATTATAACACACTTCTCTATTTTTTTACTAAAAATCGCTGCAATACTCGATGCAATTCTATTTTATCAATCGGTTTGGCAAGATAATCATCAAATCCAGCTTCCAAATATTTCTCTTTCATACCTGAAATAGCATTGGCTGTAAGTGCAATTGTCGGAATCGAAAATGATGGAATTTCTTTTAACTTTACAAAGGTTTCACTACCACTCATTTGTGGCATCATATCATCAAGTAAAATTAGATCATATTTCTCTCCTTGCATAATTTTATCCAAGCATTCCTGACCACTTATAGCAGTATCAATTTGGACATTATACTTTTTTAAAACCAATGATGCCACTTTTAAATTCATTTTGTTATCATCCACAATTAAAATTCTCTTACCCTCTATATTTATATTTTCTTTTAAAGGTGTATCTTCTTTTACTACTTTTGTATCAACTACCTTTTGATCAATTGCAACAATAAATTTAGAACCTTTTCCATAAATACTTTGAACAACGATTTTCCCTTTCATAAGTTCCACAAGCCTTTTTGTAATTGCAAGTCCAAGACCAGTTCCTTCAATTGTGATATTCTTTTCTAGATCAAATCTTTCAAATTTAGAAAAGAGTTTGTGAATGTTACTTTCTTTAATTCCAATTCCACTATCTTCAACAGAAACAATAAGCCTGCAAACAGATCCTTGTTTTACAGAGTTTACACTAAATGCAATATACCCCTTTTTTGTATACTTCGCTGCATTGGTAAGCAAATTTAAAATAATTTGTTTCATCCTTGCATAATCTCCATATAAAGTACTTGGAATACTATTATCATAATGTAACCTAAATTCAATCGGTTTTTCGCCAATTCTTGTTCTAGTAAGTGAAACAAGTTCATCATATACTTTTTTAAAATGATACTCTGTGTTAACAATTTCTAATTTACCCGCTTCTATCTTAGAAATATCTAAAACACCATTTACAATTTCTAAAAGAGTACTGGAAGCAACTACAATATCATTCACTCGATCTTTCGCATCCTCTGAAATTTTTTCATCTTTTAATGATTCACTAAAGCCAACAATTGCATTTAATGGAGTTCGAATTTCATGACTCATATTTGATAGGAATTCTGTCTTCGCTTTATTGGCTCGATCGGCCTGTTCCCTAGCTATGTTTAATTGTTCAATAAATTTGATATCTGGATTTTCGATTGTAAAAAAGGTTAAAACAGTAATAAAGGAAGCTGCCGAAGTAACAAGTAAAATTTGCGGAAATAGAGCCTGAATTAATGCACTTGTACCAGCAAATACAATAAAAGAGAAAACAGGCAAATATTTTTTAGTTTTTACCTGATGGATATTTAAACAGACACATATGCACCAAAAGATGAGACAAAGAAAAGTGATAAAATAACTAATTGTAGCACTAGGCCCATAAGTATACATACTTCTACCATCACTCCATACATATAATGGCAATATAAAAATAAATATTCCTATCACGAAAAAAGCAATTAAAAGCAATATTAACATCTTTCTAAAATAGGCTAAATGCTCATTTTGACGAATAATAATATGTTCTCGATTCCTTTTAGAAGAAATAACAAAAATATAATATGTAAAGATAAACACCCATAATATCAAACAAAACAAATACGCCTTTGTAAAAAAGGTAGTAATTCCTAAGGTAGGCATATGAATACCTAAATATACACTAATCATATCAATAATCAAATTTAGGACATTCATAAACATTAAACAAATATAAATACGATTTTCTAAAGTATCCAATCGTTTCTTACAAAAATAAACACAAATAATTAAAATAACATAAAATAAACTTAAAGTTTGAAAAGACAAACTATTCATATCAGCACCTACCTTACCTTCTTCTATTATTATAACACGGAATTTTATGTTTGAAAATCATTATTGATATGTTAACAAAATTATAATTACCATGGATTACCCCATTTCTTACAACAAAAAAACATATAAAATAGATACCCCAAAAGGTCATATCAAAATATATGTTTTTAAAAAAGTTTGGGCATAAAATCCCATTGTTTTCGATTTAAAAGTTTGACATGCTTCTCACAAGAAAGTCCTGTTACAGAATTTACATCTGGAATCAAATCATAAATATCGTCCTTATAAATATTCCCACTCATGCAAATTTTTTCTAATTCTTCGATAATATAAGCTCCCCTTATTAATGCCATTTCATATAAATCCATAAAAGTATAGTAAAAGTGTAGTGAGGCATCATAGGGATTCACCCATTCTTCTCTTTTTTGATTTAAAAAAGGAATGGCTAGCTCTACATCTCTATGATAGGAAAAAGAAGATGCTCCATGGTAAATAGGATCAACTTTATCAAAAATTTTTTTCTTAATGCCATAATGATCATATTTAAATATTTTCATAAATAAAGCCATTTGATAAAAAGATTCATAAAATATCTCTCCACCTGATACAAGTGCATATGTTTCTCTTAAACAATCATTTAATGTTTGAATTAAGGAATTAGAAATAATAGTTTTAGGTAAAGTAAAATCATGATAAACAGGATAATGATTAGGATCTTTTTTCTCTATATGCTTCATCATATATATATCAATCAAGTTCTCTACACACCCATGGTGCCATGTATCAAAGGTAGCATCAGGAGTATGATCTCCTGCATAGTAAATAATTAAAGGATGTAAATATGCATCCAGTAAATGATGCATAATATACCCAGGCCCAATAAATAATCTTACCTGTTCTTCTTCAAGGGCTCCACTACTGTGTGCTTGTTTTAAATAATTATAAACAAAAAGCTGAAAGTTTGTTTCCTGTAATAAAACAGAGGCATTTATATTATTATTCAACTTTTTAGAACTCCATATTTTATAAAAATCATGATAAATAAGAAAGTCATGTCCCTGAGCAAAAATATTATATTGATCATAATGAGGAAATACAGCAAGCGTTTGGGCACTTAAATTTTTCTTTAATTGTTTATAAAAAATATCATGTGTTTTAGGTCCTGGCATATAATTTACTGCCTCTCAACATTTCTTGATAAACTTTTAACTTTAGGTGATAAATTTGATGAAGAAAAATGAGATTTTAAATATTCATTTAGATATCTTTCTACAGAACCTTCATAAACAATATTAGAAGATAAGGCACCATAAATATCGAAAGGTCGTATATTATATGGTTCCACTCCCTCCAAAAGAGGAATACCACATTCTTTTAAAACAGTAGAGACCCACTGTGAACAAAAATAACGATTTTTACTCTCCATTCCTTTTCCACATAATAACATTTTCATAAGACCTAAAAAGTTAAAACCATATTGTTCTCTATTTTCCCAAAAAAAATCCATCATATCAGATATTTGTTGATATTCCTCCTTCATCACAGGTATTTCCATAACAGCAATTTGATTGAGAGAAGAATGAATTTGAAAAAGACCTTCTCGAATATCTTCTTTAACCAATCCAGAATGAAAAGGATTATGAATCTCCTTACGAGCAAAAGACATCATATTATTTAAATGCTGATCTCTTGATAAAGAAATATGCGAATACTGAGCACCTGGATAAGGATTCCAAAATTTTAAAGCTGCCCTCGCTTTAATTAGCCTTCCAGGCCACGTGTATGTATAACTAGCTACCGCATATATATTTTCCATAATTCCCCCTTATAATCTATTTATAACATTTTGTATTCACTTTTTCTAATGCTTCTGCATATGTATATTTTTTACCATCACAATAAATATTCCCACCTACAAATTTAAGTTGTGAAATTGCAGATAAATTTGCCTTTTCAATATGAATATCTCCTACTACATAGGCAAGAGATGGTGGAAGTGTATCTTCAAAACTTATAAAATTTCCACCTACAAAACATAAACTTGATAATTTTTGAGGTTCTTTTAATGCTGCTACATTAAAGTCATCCCAAACAAGTTTAATATGTTCTAAAGACTCCTGTGGGGTTGTTATACTATATTGCAAAGTCCCTGTTACATACTGTGCCATACTATTGTCTTTCAGTTCATTTTCATCCCAAACAATAAGATTTTCATCACAATGCGTTATTTTAGAAATCATATTTTTTCTTCTACGTTTTTCACTTTGGACCATCACAGCATAAAATGCTGTTTCCTGCCAAAATTTAAGTACTAAAATTTGTTGTTTTAAAATATTAGGTTCACTATTTAATTGATCAAATATTTTCTCGACTGCTTCAAGTCTTTTTCTAAATATAGAATGCCTTTCTTTTTGTTTTAAATAACATAAATTTTCACATACTTTTGTTTCCATCATTTTTCCTCTTTTCTAGATAGAAAGGAACCTTTTTATTAAGGTTCTTACTATAATTTTTTGTTCTTTAATGCAATATGTTTATATAATACCATTTTTTGTAAATATGTCAAGCACATAACAAACAAAAAGAAATGGATTCCCATCTCCTTAAATTTCAGGATAAACACTTACCTGTTTTCTATTTTTTCCAACTCTTTCAAATTTAACATATCCAGATATTTTTGCATATAGTGTATCATCACTACCAATACCTACATTTTTACCAGGATAAATTTTAGTTCCTCTCTGACGGTAAATAATAGAACCACCTGTTATATATTCTCCATCTGCAGCCTTAGCTCCAAGTCTCTTAGAGATTGAATCACGACCATTCTTTGTAGAACCTTGTCCTTTTTTATGGGCAAAAATCTGTAATTCTAATTCCATGAACTTCATAAAGCCACCTCCTCTATTTTTATATTTTTTTTATATTTCTTTCTTAGTTCAATCAATAAATCTATCATGTTTTCCAAAAGGATATTTACAATCTCGCTCTCTTGGCATACTTTTATCTCAATATAACCACTTTCTACTTGATAAGAAATCAAGCTAGAATTTATTTTTAGAATACCATTGATAGTAGTTGTTATAATAGCACTCACACCAGCACAAACAATATCTTTTCCCATTTCATCATACATGGCATGCCCTTTTATAACAATTCTTTGAATTGACTTCTCTTTTTCAATTTTTACTTTAATCATAATACTTATTTTACATGGATAGTTTTAATTTCCACTTTTGTATAAGGTTGACGATGGCCTTGCTTTTTACGGTATTTCTTCTTAGCATTATATTTATATACGACAACTTTTTTCTGTTTTCCGTTTTTTAATACTTCTGCTTCAACACTCGCTCCTTCAACCAAAGGTGTTCCAACAGTCTCATTTACCATTAAAACATCATCAAAAGTAACAGTTTGTCCTACTTCAGCATCTAATTTTTCTATATAAAGAATTGTACCTTCTTCTACATAGTACTGTTTTCCACCTGTTACAATCACAGCTTTCATAATATACCTCCTTTATATTAAATTTTAAGACTCGCCTAAAAGGTAACTATTTGTTTTAAACCTTGTTCGTGCGGTTGTAAAGCTACGGAGGCTCTACACAGTTAATAATTTTATCATACTTATGTTTTCTTGTCAAACCAATTTGCAAGAAAATCCTTTTCATTTATATATCTATTTTGTTTTGTGAAAACATGAATAGTATCCCTTTTCATTTCACGCACAGAACAAATTAACTTTTTATGTTTAAAGGAAAATGTATATATATATCTTTCCCATAAAAATTGCTGAAATAAATATAAATGATTTTTCACCTCCTGTAGAACACGCAGATTTAAAAAAAATAGTGATAAATAGAGAATTAAATTTCCTTTTATAAAAAATAAGAGAAAAAGAAAACATATATAAGAAAGAAAAATACTCAAAGTATGACTTTTTATAAAAGGGAAAAACAAATTAAAATAAATATTCACTATTTTAGATCCATCCAAAGGAAAAATAGGTATTAAATTAAAAAGAAGGATACCATAATGTATTTTAGCTACCATTGGATCATAAAAAAATCTTGTTACAATAATATAAAACAAAGTTTGTACAAATACCCCACCAATTGCAATCAAAAACTCTTCCTTAAGAGGCCTATTTATTTTTTCTTGAAAAATGGTAAGACCACCAAATGGTAAAAGAATAATTTTATCAATAGTCCATCCCAAAAATAAAGCTGGTAGAATATGTCCTAATTCATGTATACAAATAAACGACATAAATAAAATAAAATTTTTAAAATGTCCTGTTAATACACAAATCAGTAAAAAAACATAAAAGAAAAAATGAACCTTTATCTTAGGAAAGATATTTTGTATAATCTAAAATCGCCCCATCCTTTTTAAAAACCATGTATAATGTGTCACCTTTGGTTTCTCCTAAAAAATTACCTTTTTCTACATAATCATATACTTTTACATTCATTTTTTCCATATTTCCATACCAGGTTTCTACTCCATCTGTTCCTTCTATAATCACTGTATTTCCATACCCCTCTTTATTCCCTACAAACACCACCATACCAGATTCTTTAATAGGAACCAAATAGTTTTTATCCACCTTTAACTTGGCACCATCTAAATATTTACTCACTTCTTTATAAGATAAGGTTTCTTCAAAAACAGCTTGCTCCTTTTTTAGAAACATTTCCTGAAACGGAATGGAAGACCCAAATTTGCTCTCATAAAATTGATTCAAAGTAGCAAAAGAAAAACTTTTTTCAAATATATGCTCATGAAACCATTTTTGATATGTTTTATTTTGCTTTAACAAAATAAGTGCACTTAATGTAAGAATAACTGTAATTAATAATTTAGTAACCCATATAAAATAAATATTTTGATTACCTTCTGATTTTTTATTTATCTTTTTATGTTTATTTTTGATTCTTATATATTCATCCATACAATCACCTATATCATTATATGAATGATATCTTTCTTTTAAAACTTCATTATTCATAAAAATATAGATAACAGCCATACTATCCATAGGTGATTTTATGAAAATACGACTTGGTTATGTAGCCCTTTCTAAAGCTTTTGATTCATCTTTCCAAACAGAAACATACACCACATATCAAAAAACAAATGGCGATTTGAAACGTTTAGATAATATTATCAAAAATAATTTAAATACCTTATACGAAATTTTATTATATAATGTCAAAAATAACATTCATTTTTATCGAATTACATCGAATCTAATTCCTCTCGCAACTCACAAGGAAGTATCTTTTGATTATGTAACTACTTATCAAAGTGATTACATAAAAATCGCAAATCTTATCAATCACTCTAAAATGCGCTGCGATATGCACCCTGAACAATATGCAATTTTAAATAGTACAAAAAAAGAAGTAGTTGAAAACACTAAAAGTATTTTATCTTATCATGTAAAACTTTTAAAGGCATTACAAATAGAAGATCCTCTTTTAGTATTGCATGTAGGAAGTAGTGTCTTTGGAAAAGAAAAATCTATTGAAAGATTTATTTATCAATTTAATAAATTACCAAAAAACGTAAGAAATGCTATTGCTCTTGAGAATGATGATAAAACTTACACAGTAGAAGATGTTTTAAGGATTTGTGAGAAACTAGATATTAGAATGGTCCTCGATTATCATCATTATCTCTGCAATAAAGGAGAAGTAGATATTCAAAATCAATATCAAAGAATTTTTAATACATGGCATGGAAAAATACCAAAGGTTCATTTTTCTTCTCCCAAAAATAAAACAAAAAAGGATATACGTTCACATCATGATTATATTGACATAAATGTATTTTTAAATTTTATAAAAGATATTGAAAATTTTACAGATAATGTTGATATTATGATTGAGGCTAAAGCAAAAGATGGCGCCCTATTTAGATTGATTAGGCAGTTAAAATATAAAAGTGATTATACTTTTATTGATGAAACAAGTTTCTATACATAAACTTTTACAAAAAGAAAAAGGAAATACCAATGTCGTTTTCCTTTTATTATATTTTTTTAAAAATTCTATTTTATTTATCTTTTATAGCCTTAAACATTTTCTTCCATAATCCAGAGCTAGAATAATTTAAAATACCTACTTTATATATTCTAAGGCCGTATTTGATAAGTAGGAAAATTGTTCCAATCACAATTGCAATAGCTAAAACAATTTCAAATATACCAATTTGACCAAGCATTAATAAAGATGGTGCTAAAATAGCCGAAATAAATGGAACAAAAGACAAAATCTTAATGAAAAGAGAGCCATTAAATACTCCAGCCATCGTGGCTAAATAATATCCAACTAGAGAAATAATCATAATAGGTGTTTGAAGTTGCTGAAAATCCTCAATATTAGTGGTCATAGAAGCTAAAATGCCTGCTAATAGAGAATAAGCAATAAAAGTAAGTACCATTAACAATAATGTAAGTGGAATAATATAAATTAATTTTTCTCCAATTCCACTAGACAAAACTGTCTTTATAACACTTGTAATATTATCAAAAGCACCACCTGGAATTTGATTGCTACCAATAACCCCTCTTAAAGCAAAACCTAATATAGCATATACAACAAGAAGCACGCCTTGTACTAGAACAAACAAATTTCCAGCAATTACTTTTGCAAAAAAATGGGTTTTTGGAGAAACATTAGAAATAATAATTTCCATTCCCCTTGTTGTTTTCTCATCATTGACTTCAGCACCAATCATTTGAACAAGAAACATGGTAAGCATAAAAAATGGTAAAATCAAAATAGGAAAAGCCGTGGTCATGATCATATCCATACTTTCTTCTTCTGATTTTTTATTTTTATCTAGCACAACTCTTTTAATATCAATTTGTTCATACATAGCATTAAGCTGATCTACTGGAATTTGCGAAGATAAGATTGAAAGATTCACTTTGGTATTTTGAATAGCATTATTAAGTACTGTATAATCACTAGTACTTAAAAATTCTTTTGTTGTAATAGTTACATCTAATGTTTTTGTAGCATCTTTTTTAAAATGAACAACAACATTATCTTTCTCCTCTTTTTTTTCTAATATTTTTACCGCCTTTTTTGAGGTTCCTTCATATTGTTTGACAATATAATCACTTTCTGTCTCTCCTATCAAAGAATTAGGAGCTTCTATTTGTTTTTTAAAAATATCAAAACTTTCTTTAGTTTCATCTACAACATAAATTGTTGTTTTTTTATTAAAATCCCCACCAAAAAGGGTAATAATACTATCAATATTCATAGCAGCAACAATAATGATAGCAATTAAAAGATTCGCCAAAACAAACCATTTTGTTTTTACTTTCCTCTTTAAACTTACACCAATTAAAAAGTTTAATTTACTTTTCATAGGATTCACCTACTTTCGATACAAATATTTCATTTAAAGATGGCTCTTCAACAACAAATTTTGTAATATTTTTTTTATTTTTAATCTTTGAAAATACCTGGGGAACAATATCTCTGTTAGCAATTTTCACTTCTAATTCATCTGCTTTTTCAATTACATCGACGACTCCATCTATTTTTATAAGTTCATCTTTTGTAATATCACCTTTAACGAAAATATTTTTCTTCTGATAGTCTTCCTTGATATCTTTTAAATATCCAGATAGCACACTCTTACCCTTTAAGATAATAGCCAATTTTTTACAAAAAAGTTCAACATGTTCCATGCGATGAGAGGAGAAAATAATCATGCTCCCCTTTTCTGACATTTCAGTAATTTCCTTTTTAAAAAGTTCAACATTAAATGGGTCCAATCCTGAAAACGGTTCATCTAAAATCAGCAATTTAGGCTCATTTAATATAGCAATAATAAACTGCACTTTCTGCTGATTTCCTTTGGAAAGCTCTTTTATTTTTTTATTTTTATATTCTATAATACCAAATTTTTCTAATAATTCATTTAACCGCTTTTCTATATTGTCATTTTCCATACCCTTTAAAGTTCCATAGAAAAAAGCTTGCTCTTTTACAGTCATTTTTGTAAGTAAACTTCTTTCTTCTGTTAAAAATCCAATTGTATCAGTCACTGAATAATCAATCTTTTTTTCATCTAATGTAATAGAACCATCTGTAGGTTCCAAAAGCCCCATAATCATTCTAAATGTTGTTGTTTTTCCAGCACCATTCACACCCAATAAACCAAAAATCTCTCCTGGTTTCACAGTAAAAGATAAATCATCTACTGCCTTAAAGTCACCATAATATTTTGTCACATGTTCTACTTTCAGCATATTCTCAACTCCTTTACATCATTATAACAAAAATAGGAAACAAGTTCTATATCTTTCCATACTTTACATTTTCATAATCATTATTTCAATAAACGCATAATATCTTGTCCTGTAATAACGACCATTAAAATCATTAAAAGAATAAGTCCGACCGTATGAATGATATTCTCTGTTTTGGGAGTTATAGGTTTCCCTTTAATCTTTTCAATTATCATAAAAAGCACTCTTCCTCCATCAAAAGCAGGAATAGGAAGTAAATTGATAAAACCAACATTAATACATAAATAGGCAATTAAAAAAATAACATTCATAATTCCTGCTCTTGCAGACTCCCCAACAATATTATAAATACCCACAGGCCCAGATAAATTATCAATTCCTAGTTTCCCTGTACATAGATAAAAAATAATGTGTACCATTTGATCTACTAGCGAAATAGTCTTAGAAAATGCATATTTCAAAGCAGGAATAAATCCCTTTTGTATTTGATTTCCTACCGAAAATCCGAATTTATAAATAGCAGTTCCATTTTCTATCTCCTTCTTAGCTTTAATTTCAATGATTTCTTTTGTTCCATTTGTATGTAAAACTTCAAGGACTGTATTGCCTTTGGCATGTACCTGCATTTCCAATAATAAGCGATCTGATGAATATGTTCTTTTTCCATTAAAAGATAAAATTAAATCTCCAACTTGTAGGGAACTTGAAGAGGCAGGATATCCCTCATATATTTTGGTCAAATAAGGTTTATTATCTGGTGCTCCACTGCATATTGCTAGTATAAAAAAAATAAAAATTGCTAATATAAAATTAAACATAACCCCTGCAATTACGGTTAAAAATCTTTGCATCCATGTCTTAGATTGCATCCTCATTTCTTCAGGAACTTTTTCATCTATTTCTACTTCCTCTCCTGCCATCTGAACAAATCCACCAATAGGAAAAAGTCTAAGTGCGTAGATTGTTTCTGCTTTTTTAAAAGAGAAAATTTTGGGCCCCATTCCTAGTGAAAATTCATATACATAAATTCCAGCTTTTTTAGCAAAAAGAAAATGGCCTAGTTCATGTATAAAAATTGTAATACTCAAAACCAAAATAAAATATAATAAAGTCATAAATACCTCCTTTAAATAATCATCATAAAAAACATAAACCCAAACAAAATAAATATAATGCTATCAAGTCGATCTAGAATACCTCCATGACCTGGCATAATATTAGAAAAATCTTTTATCTTATAACATCTTTTAATAGATGAAAAAATCAAATCCCCAAATTGTCCTAAAATAGATAAAAAAAGCGATGTGATAAGAATTGATGATAAAGTAACCTCTGGGTCTATTACTGTATAATAAAACCAAGAACTTATAATCACCCCCATTAAAGTGCCACCAATCATTCCTTCAATTGTCTTTTTAGGGGAAATGCTTTCTAACAATTTATGTCTACCAATAAAAAGACCTGTTAGGTATGCAAATGTATCTGTGAAGATAGAAATACAAAACAAATAGATAAATAGCGATAAATCAGTATTTCTTACAAAAATCATCAAATAAAAAGCGATCCCTAAAAAGAAAAGTCCACCTATCATATAAAAAGCATCTACTATACTATATATCTTCTGATTGTGATATAGTACTGCAGGAATCAAATAAATAAGAAAAACGCCTGATATAACACGTATATCTAATGTGAATGTTAATGAGACAGCCTTAATACCTGCTACTAAAATCAAAACCATCATAATATAAGAAACAAGTTTTATAAAAATTGGTAATTCCTTCTCTTGTTCTTTAGCTCCTATAAATTCATGAAGTGCTAATAAAGCTAAAATAAAAACAGCTATATGAAATAAAAAACCACCTTGCCAAATAATGGGAATAAAAATAAGCATAGCAATAATAGCACTCATCACTCTTGTTTTCATAATCATTTCCTTTCAAATCTACTATATGAGATATTATTAATCATTCTTAATGATTATTATACTATTGTTTATATGTTTATTCAAGAAATATTCTTAAAGTTACAAAAATAGATAATCCTAAGAGATTATCTATTTTGAATCAATATTAATTTTTACATGTTTTTGACCAGATGCATAGGCACTAGATGAAACAAGCGTTCGAATAGCATGGACAATTTTACCACCCTTACCAATTACATAGCACATATCATCTTCAGCTACAAGCACCTCAACAATATATCCTTCATCTGTCTCAAAACCCTTTACTGAAACCATATCAGGTTTACGAACAACACTTTTTACTAAAAATTCTGTAAGTTCTGCTATATTCATTTTATCTTTCTTTCTTCATTTTTGTTTCATGAAATTTTTTCAAAAGACCTTCATTACTCAGTAAAGAACGTACCGTATCTGTAGGAATAGCTCCTTCTTTTAACCACTCTAATGTTTTTTCTTCTTTAAAAGTCACTTCTCCATTTAATGGGTTATAAGTACCCACTTCATCAATAACTTTTCCATCTCTTGGAGCTCTAGAATCAGCTGCCACAACACGATAAAACGGTTTTTTCTTAGACCCCATTCTTTTTAATCTTAATTTAACTGCCATATTATTCCTCCGTTCTTGTTTCATTTTAGCACATCAGGCGAAAGGTGTCAACCGTTTTTTGTTGACACCTTATTGTAAATGGTTTGATGATCCATTCATATATTTTTGAATGTTAGTTATAAAACCACCAAATACTGAATCTTGCATAAGATTATTAACAATCCCCTCAAAATCTACTGCTGTCATTTGATCTAATTGAATGTGGTTTTCTAAATCTGTTGGTACAGAAATCGGTTGTCCAATGGTTCCACTATAATCAGAAGTTAAATTCACTTCCATCATAGAAATTTCTTGCATATCTAAATTCACTGTTAAATTTGTATTTCCTGTGTATCCATTATTTTCTTTATTCATATTTGACACAAGAGCCCCATATAATTTCGCTTTGCTAATCTCTTCAGACATATTATAATCTATAACCATTTTATTTTCCTGTTTTTTAACAGTAACAGATAATAATACAGTACCAGCAGTAAATTTAATTTCGCGTTCATTTTCATTTTTAGTCACCCAAACTAAATTTCCTACTTCCTTATTATTATCATATATGTGAACATATCCTTTTTCGCCATCTTTAGTATAACGAATACTATTTTTCATTCCTGATTCTGATTTTGTTTCTATTTCATATCCTACTGCATGATTTAATATTCCTTTTGTATAAACAATAAATGTTACTTGAGCATCAGAATGAGGCATTATATTCTCATTTTTACTTTTCTTCATAGCTGACTGAATTTTTTCTTTACTTTCATTTGTATACTTGGCAAGAATTTCAATAAACTTCGAATCTTTTTCTAAATTTTCGATCATCTTT
Source organism: uncultured Mycoplasmatota bacterium (assembly GCA_947576095.1). Lineage (GTDB taxonomy): Bacteria > Bacillota_I > Bacilli_A > RF39 > UBA660 > RUG12867. The sequence continues at coordinate 71,268 of CANPPW010000001.1, forward strand.
TTAGAAATTTTGTTTCCATTTTTTGCATCTAATATATAAAATATTTTGTTTACTTTTTCTTCTTTTGTTCCAATTTTAATAATTGTAGAAGTTTTTTTGAAATCTTTAGATTCTAAGCTATTTAAAAACGCATCCTTTAATGTTTTAATTATATACTTTCCATCATCTATAGCCATATTAGGATCATCAAATAACGTTTCATACTCTTCTATTGGAATCGAAATATATTTGTTAAATAATTTTTTTAATTCTATATACATCTTTTTTTGTGAACCATAAAAGTTAAAATTAAACATTTGATTTTGATCATAATTCACTATAAAATTATATGCCATTTTTTTATTCTTATAATCAATTCCAGTTACAAAAGAACCATTTAACTTATTGATTTCATCTAATAATCCTGTTGTATTGGTATCTACTAATGATGGAGCTAACTTGATATGAAATGAAAAATTTCCTTTTTCTGTTACACTGGTATTTTTTATATCATCATATTCTGGATGTAAAGAAGTCCATTTCAATTGAGTCACTATATTTCCATATTCTTTATTAATAGCTGATAAAAATAAATTCTTAGAATTGTTAAATACAAAGTAAATCATTCCAACAATTAGTAAAAAAGCAGCCAAGATTAAAACAATAAAAATACGTTTATTCCCTTTTGAAGGTTCTACCTTAGGAACATCCTCTATCTGAATAGACTGTAATGATGGCATAGTCTTTTCATCAAGAAAGACTTCCTCTTCTTTAGCAAGATTCTCTGCCTGATTTTCGATTTCAATGGTAGGAAGAGAGGGTTTCTCTTCTAATGGTAATTGTTCTGAAATGCTAGATGATGATAAAGTATCATTTACAGACAACTCCTGCTGTTTGATTTCAAGTGAGTCATGTATATTATGAAGTGGCTTCTTTTCTTCACCCTTTATCCCATCTACATTCGTTTCTTTTGATATGTTATTATTTTCTTCACTCATAATTCATCCTCCTAATTATTATCATTATAGCATTTTACAAATCTTTTAGCAATCAAAAAACTACTCTATATTCTTTTGATTATTAAAAAAAGTATCATTTGATACTCTTATTCAATATATTCGGTATTCACACTATTATCAATATCTGTTTCTACCTTTTCATCCATTTCATCTTCGATTTCATCCCATGGTTCTTCATCTTCTTCAACTGCTATTTTCATTTTGGTCTCGCCTACCATCTCTACACCTAATTCTTTTTCTATGTCAAATGTAATTGTATTTCCGTTGATATCTACTTTCGAACAACTAGGTTGTTTTAACGATCTTACAATAATATCTGTATCTCCAGATAAATCAGCATTTTCTTTTATTTTAATATTAAAAACATCATTATATTCTATCTTTTTACTTACTACAGTTGTTTTACTATCCTGCTCATAGGAATACCAAATATTTACGTCAAAGGAACCGTCCACTCCAATTTTATCACCTGATTTATATCCTTTAAATTGATGATTAATGACCCAACACCCTAATACAGTAGTAGGAGTATCTGTCGCAGTCAGCTCATAATTGTTTTTAAAGTATTTTTTTCCCTTTCCGATAATAGCTTTTGTTACAATTTCTTTAAATGCCACTTTATCACCTCTCTAGTCTAATGTATGCAGAAAGAAAGAAAAGTACACAAAAAAAGAGAACTTTTTTTTATCTTCTAAGATATTTCAATTCTCTTTATACTACATTCTATTACCACCCAGTAAAAGAAAAGTGCATAGGATCACAAGAGGTATTCCAATCCCCTCCCCAGTAAAATCCATGTTTAGCAAAAATATTAATAACCTGCTGATTCACAACATACTTTGTCCCATCATTATCGTTTAAGGCATCCCTAGGGCCTGTCATAGGATTATGACGAGCATTAATATCAATAGCCCCTCCATACGCATGATCAGAAAGCCTTCCACTTGAACCAGTTGTTCGATATTCATATCCTTCCACTTCATATCCATATCCATCAGCTAGTTCAATCTCATATCCTTTTTCAGCCAATTCTACAAAAACGCTTTGAATCTCTTTTGCTAGTTTCTTGTTAACAATAAGTGTTTTTTGATCCATCTTGCCACCATTTAAAATTGGAATTTCAATTTTAGTCATAAGTTTTTCTAAATCTACTCTCGAAGGTGGATTCTCACTTGTATAACCATCTGTTAAATATTGAATTCTTTTCTCCCGCATTCCTGCCTCATTATCAATGCGAGAGTGTGGTTTTATAGCAAAATTGTTCTTATTGAAATCTGCATTCACATGATTCTCATAAGAAACAGGCACTAATTCTGTTTTTTCTTCTATCACCTCAGGAACTACTTCATTCACCTGAGGTGCTACCTCCTCTGTTAGATCTAACATTTCAACAGGAGTAGAATGATTATCAGGTATTTTTAAAGTATCTCCTACCTCAATGATATTAGGATTTGCAATTTGATTGATTCGAGCGAGTTCTACATATTTACTAGCATCTCCTAAATGTTCTTTCGCAATTGCAGAAAGGGTATCTCCAGATTTCACTACATAAGTTTTAATAGCCATATTTATTCCTTCTTTCTAAGCAATTCTGCATTACCAAAAGCATTCCTATTTCAATATTCTTACACATATAATTTAAGTATGCTTTGATATCTTCTCATAAATGGTTTAACAATTCACCACTACTTCTTCTAACTCACCATCAAGACTCCACGTTTTTACTTTCTTAATTCTAACATTTACAATAGTCCCTATATACTTTGTATCAGCTTTTACATTGACAAGTTTCATAGTATCTGTATATCCCGCTAACATATTTTCATCCTTTTCACTAATTTGTTCCAATAAAACAGGAACCACTTGATCCAGATATTTTTCATTTGCTTCATGGGAATATGTATTTATTTTTTCATTCAAACGATATAATCTTTGGTTTTTCTCATCCATTGAAATAAAGTCTTCCATACTAGCCGCTGGAGTCCCTTCTCTAGGAGAAAAAATAAATGTATAAGCACCATCGTATTTACAAACATCCACAACATCTAAAGTTTCTCTAAAATCTTCTTCTGTCTCGCCTGGAAATCCTACAATAATATCTGTTGTAATAGCACAGTTAGGAATTGCTGCTTTTATCTTTTGATATAATGTAATATATTCCTCTTTTGTATAACGTCTACCCATTCTTTTTAAAATACGATCTGAACCAGATTGCAAAGGTAAATGTATGTATGGCATAATATTGGGATACTTAGCAATAACTGCAATCATTTCATCTGTAAAGTCCCATGGATGAGAAGTAACAAAACGAATTCTCTCTATTTTCATTTGAGCCACTTCCTCTAATAAATCTGCCATTGTATAATCTGGATCCAAATCTTTCCCATAAGCATTTACATTTTGTCCTAACAGGGTTATTTCTTTATACCCTTCTTTTATAAGTACAGAAATTTCTTTTAAGATATCCTCTTTTCGTCTACTTCTCTGCTTCCCTCTTGTATAAGGAACAATACAGTATGTACAAAACTTATCACAACCATACATAATATTAATCCATGCTTTATATTTACTATCTCTCTTTACTGGAATGTTTTCAATCACATCTCCCTCTTTACTTTCGACTTCTATTTGCCTTTCTTTCTTTTGAACTACTTTTTCAAGAAGAAAAGGCAAATTATAAATATTATGCGTTCCAAAAACAAGATCTAAATGTTTATATTTTTGTAAAATTTCTTCTACAACAGATTGCTCCTGTGCCATACAACCACAAATACCTAAAATAAGATTAGGTCTCTGTTCCTTTAAATGCTTCATACGTCCAATCATACCAAACACTTTATTATGAGCATTTTCTCTTATAGCACAAGTGTTTAATAAAATAAGATCTGCATTTTCCATATCATTAGCAGGAAGATAAGATAATTCTTCCAAAATTGCTTTGATATTTTCTGTATCATGTTCATTCATTTGACATCCATATGTCTTCACAAAATACGTTTTTCCAAATCCTATTTTACTTAACTCCTCTGGGACTCTATAAAGATCTGTTAAAATTCGTACCTTTGTTTTATTTCTGATTTTTGCCTCTTTCAGATTTGGTAATTGCATATTTATCTTTCCTTTCTAATTTTTCACTTAAAATTGCCTTAAAATTTGGGAATGCCTCAATTAATCTTCTGGATAAATAAGATTTGTTTTTATAAATTTCCTTGATTTTCATTGTGAGCCATTCTGTTTTTTGGTCAAACAATTGCTTATTATCCTTCATCTTTCTAGTCCATAAAGAAAATTCCTTTTGCAACCTTTTGGTCATTTCTTTAGTTTCTGAAATAACAAATTGATTTGCTTCTTCTGTATGATCCTTAAATCCTATATTGGTATATTTTTTAAAACCTGCCATAATTTTAAAAGATATAATATTATCTATTATATAAATCATAAAAAGAATCAAAGCTAAACTAAGAGAAACGGAAGATGACAGTAATTTTATTATTTTCCAAATAACTGGATTCAACGCTCGAATAACAATACAGCCACCTATACCAAACAAAATAGCATTTTTAAGACAAACGCGACCATTTACATGAAATTTATGTCCACTATAATCCCACCATCTTGCAGAAAAACATTTTTCCATCACATAACTAGTTATGTACTCTAAAACAGAACATATAAGCATACTCATACAAAAAAGAACCAATAAATCCGCTCTATACTTTTGTAAAATGAATGTCATAATTATTGCACCATATCCATAAATGGGACAATATGGTCCTATTAAAAAACCACGATTTACAAAACGATGATATTGAAATAATTTAAAAACAACTTCAATTACCCATCCCAAAATGGAATAGATGACAAATAATAAAAAGTATGCTTCAACATCTTTCATACAAACCTCTCCTGTTCATTATTATACTATAATTTACTTAAAAGAGAAACATCAAAATTAGCTTTTTTACCACTTGTCCATTTTTATTATAAATCAGGTATGATAACATTTGAAATGGAGAATATAAAGGAGTGATTAGATGATACATTTTATCATCGGTGAAGATAATCGTTTTATCAATAAGCAAATTTTGGAGACAATTGATAAAGTTATGTTTACCGAAAAAACCGAATATAAAAAACATCCCTATTGGGATTATAATTCCAAATTTATCGAAATTATAAAAAGAAATATCCCTAATAAAATCTATATTTTAGATATTGAAACACCATCTAATACTGGTCTGGAAATGGCAAGAAAAATTAGAGAAAAGGACATAGATAGTATTATTATTTTTCTAACAGCCTACAAAGATGAATATAAAGAAACTGTTCTGGAAAATGAATTTATGTTTTTTGCATTTATCTCCAAACAAGATGACTATCAAACAATTCTTACTGAAAAAATTAAAAAGGCATTACAGATCATTTCAAAAAAGAAAGCCATTCGTTTTCTAGATTGTGGAATTTTATATACCATTCCAACAAAAGACATTTTATATATTACAACCGATACACAAGAGAGAAAAATACTTTTAATAACAGATTATACAACTTTTAAAATTAGTAAATCTATGACAGAAATAGAATCTTTGTTAAGTAATGACTTTATTAAGACACACAAATCTTGTATCATCAATAAAGATAGAATCATCAAAATCGATATGAGAGAGAAGAAAATATATTTTGACAATCATGAGGCTATTGATTTATTATCAAGAAATTTCAAAAAAAATGTAAAAAAAGAATTATTAGCTTGTAGCTAAGAATATTATGAAGAAAAGAATACCTGTTATTCTTTTTTTTAACCATTCATCCCTATTTTTATATAGAATAGTGGAAAGGAGGTTGCAGTATGTTTTATAATATTTTAAAGTGTCTGTGCAATACCCTATTTGGGATTATTGTAAAAGATATTTTAATTGTAATTAAAAAAAAGAAAAAAAGTCTACACCATGTGTAGATTCAGACTTGTTGACAAAGAGTAGTCTATTCAAAAAGAGTACACTGCTTCAATGTCATCAATTCGAGGAAAAGGTTATCTTTTCCTTTTTTGATGATAAAAAATTTGTTATTATAAAGTTTTGGATTATAATGTTTCTTAATATAATGAATT
>CANPPW010000002.1 GCA_947576095.1 uncultured Mycoplasmatota bacterium
CGACTTGATTCACTTTTTTTTTATAGAAATGTTTCACATCTATTGTAACTCTACAGAATTGGCTATTTTACCTTTATATGGTACTTTATCAATTATTGCTTTTATAGTATAATATGAATGAATTAGGAGGGAAATAAAGTAATGAATTTTTCTTCTATTGACAAGGTAAAAGAAATTGCATATCCCATTGGATGGAATGGAAAGAAAACGGAAAAAGATCGTAAATTTTTAAGCGATTTAAAGAAATTAACAACATCTTATAATGATATGGCATTTCGTAGTATCAATGATACAGTCTGTCAATTTCTAAATTCTGATAATCAAATATTATTTGTACATATACGTGAACCTGAAGAAATTAAAAGAGCAGCATTCGCTTTTTGTGCGAAGACATTACTAATAAAAAGAGTGGGGCTTTCCAATATAGCAACAAATGATTCTGATGCAAATGTCGATCAGTATCCATATGATTATGTAATTGAAAATGATACACTAGAAAATTTAGATACAAAGGCACAATCTTTTGTTTATAGACTTACATGTGCAAAAACTAAAAAATTGAAAGAATAGTAAATTTTATATATATAAAAATAATAAATTTTGATATAATACTTAAAAAATGAGTAGGTGAAGGCAAATGGGACATTATAATAGATCTCATGAAATATTTGATTTGGAAAAAGGCGATATGCAATATTTAAATCATGGTAGCTGTGCGAATGTATACTATAATCAAGATATAATTTTTAAGGAATATTTTCCTAAAACACCGATTGGTTGTAGAATAAGTGAAGAAATGTTTGATATATTAAAAACAATAATTCATCCTTGTTTTCTAAATCTATTTGATATTTATGGCGATTTTAGATTTTCCGAATCAATTAAACAGGAAGTATTTCAAGTAAATTCATACACAGGGAAGTATTATCAGGATGACTATGTAAATGTACTAGAGGAATGTAAAGATTATATATTAGATAATTTTAGACAATTAGAAAAATTGATTGAAATATTTACAGATAATGGGATTGCTATATATGATGTGAAAAGGGATAATATTATACTTAGACGTAATGGTATGGTTATGATAGACCCAGATTTCTTTTACAAAGCAGATCTAGAAAAATCACTTATAGCAGATATAAACTGTCAAGAACTACTCAATTTGTTTAAAAGAATATTACAATACGCAGTAAAGGATTTATCAAAAAATTTAAATCTCGAATTATTGTTTAGATTGTATGAAGAGTTGACTGATATTGAAGTTTCTAAAGATTTAGATTTTACATATGAAATTTCTAAAAAGTTAAGATATGTAAATAAGCCTATTGATTCATTATATCAATAGAAAAAAATTTTTAGAAACGATTTACAAAAATTAGTTTTAGAAGTAAAAATATCTTTATAATAAGATAAAAATAGGAAATTAGTGAGGTTTTAGTTGTAATGAGTTTAAAAGAGAGAATTAGTATTTATGTGAATGCAGAAGCAAGATTAAAAGCAACCTATTTAGAAAAGGAAGCAGTAGAAAAAACAGTAGAAGCGAAGAGAAGAGAATTAAAAGAAATGGATGATGCACTTTCCAAAAAAAGAGGAGAACTTGAATCATTACGAACGGAAGTTTTCACCTTAAAAAAATTTATTGATAATAAATTTGAAAAACAATTACAAAAGTATGATTATAAAGTCGATATTACAAATTGTTATATTATAGATTTAGAAGGTAAAAAATATATTGCTCTTCGAACACATCGATCTGTGCAACATGATTTATATACACTACTAAATGGGTATCTTCATACAGAAATTTATCAATATTATGATGTTTTAAATATAGATAATCATCAAAAATACAAACCTTTAACAGAATTTAGTATAAGACATCATGATTTCGATGGTGGAAAATTTAGTCCAAGTATTGTGGGGATTCCTCCTGTCTGTGAAGTATCCCTTATAAAGGCTTATCCTGAATTAATCTGTTTTTCAGATAGTCATGTTCCTAATACGTATCTTAAAAAAATATATTATGAGATAAATGAACTAGGAAATAATCCATTTATAAAAAAAATGATATAAAAATATGCATACTAAAAGGATACAACTATGTATCCTTTTATGTATTTGGATTTTGTGAAGAGGATAGGGGAACAAAGGATTTATTACTTTGTGCAAAAGAAACATAAAGAACAATAATAGCTGAGACGACAGTAATGAGAGATGCTAAGAGTTGTAAATTCAAATAAGTTGTATCTTCGCCTTGTTCTTTGGCATTTTGTACATTTTCATATGTTGTATAAAAGAAGTATAAAACAAGAATAAAAACAACAATCTTATTTAAAATATTTATATTAGCAACCGTTTCATCTTCTAGAAAAGGTTCTTTTCCTTCAGCTTTTAAAATTTGATTATATAAAATAATAATAGATAAAATAAGTACAATAATATAAGTAGCAGATCCTATCAGTTGCCCCTTTAAAATATTTAGATTTTGTGTATTTGTATCTGCATCAATTTCATCTGGATCAGATATTTCTATCTCTTCTATATCAGGTTCAATATCAGGATTAAAAAAATTCACTCAAATTTCTCTCTTAGCATTTTTACCTCTTCCAATTCTCCTACAGTAACAAATTGATAATTTTCTTTAAGTAATTTAGGAATCATAATCGAAAGAGCCTTTTCCGTTCTTGCCTTAGAATCATGCATTAAAATAATATCTCCATCTTTTACTTTCATTCCTCTCTGAGCAATCCTTTTGGGATCTTTTAATTTCCAATCGAGTGTATCTACATTCCATAAAACAATATTCATATTCACTATATTTCGAATCTTTTGATTTACAGAACCATAGGTAGGTCTCATACTAGTTGGCGTATATCCTAATTTTTCTTTTATAATACTTTGAGTCTGCTGAATTTGATTCATAATTTCTTTTTCTGTTAGTGTGGACATGAGTTTATGATTATAAGAATGATTTCCAATTTCGTGCCCATCTTGTAGCATTTCTTTTAATGTATTTTCATACATAGTTACTTTGTTTCCTAAAACAAAGAAAGTAGCTGTCACGTGGTATTTACGTAGAAGCTTTAGAATTTTTTTAGTATATTTACTTGGCCCATCATCAAAAGTAAGTGCTACCACTTTCTTTTTAGGATCTATTACATTTTGCTTAATAGAATATACAGGAATATTTTTTATTTCCTTTTTTTTGTTTAAGTGAAAATGATTTAATGGTAAATAAATGAGATAAGGATTTTCTTGATTTTGATAAGAAGGGATGAATATACATACCTTCTCATGATCGATAGAATAGGATAGGGATTTTAAATACTCACTTGTAAGAAGATTTTGATAACCCCCTTCACCATATTTTTTTCTTAAAATTTCTAATATTTCGTCTGTTGTTTTCTTTTTCTCTTTTATAAGATCCTGTAATGTTAAATAAGATTTTTTTTGAGGATCAAAAACAAACGTTTTGATTTCTTTTATGGGGTGATTCATTAATGAAGAATCTATATAGGTATAAAGGGTGATGCTTATATATCCTTCCTCTGATACATAATAAGTATAATCGATATTGAGTTCTGATTTGCCTTTTAAACTAATAAAAGAATCATATTCTTCTTTAAAATCATCATAAATATCATTTACATATTTTTTAATATCTTTATTTAAAATTTGGTATGGTGTATGTGGATAATTGATAGCAACAATGGTACTTTTTTTATTTTGAATAATTGTTATAACACGGTCATTTGTTTTCTTGTTTGGTACATAAACAAAAAAATAAATAGAAATGAGACAAGAAATAAAAATAAGATTTATTATTGTGATTTTCAATCTTTTAGACATGCTATCACCTATAAAAATATATTCGTTTCTTTTTAAAATATCAATAGTAAATATTGTTTATAAGATTACGAATAGAAAAACTTTCTTATTTTCTAAAATTTATGGTAGAATGAGAGTGGTGATGCAAATGATAAGAGAAGAATATGTAGATCAGTCTGGGGTAGAAGTGAATCAAAAAGAGCGTGATAAAAAAACAATTATGCGTGGACTTTTCTTTTTAGGAGTGTTAATATTTATAATAATTTTATATTTTCTTTTTAAAAATCTTATTGAGAAGAACTATTGTCATAAAATGATTGATAAAATATCTAGTGTAGCTCTTTCTTATACGAAAGATCAAAATATACTCCCTAAAAGTGAAGGGGATTATATTATGTTATCTTTAGATACACTTATAGATAAAAAACAAATTACAGAAAAAGATATAACAGTGAATAAAAAAATTGCAAGGGGAACTATAAAAATAACAAAGTATAAAAAGGAATATATTGTTACAGTAGAATTGAAAGACTGTGATTACTGCGATTCTAGTAAAAGAAAGTGGTCTAAAGAACTTTCTAAGAAGCCAGATAAGAAAATTTTGGATGTAATCGCGTATTATAATTATTATAATAAAACAAACAATTATACAGATTGGACAAGTTGGTATACCAATGAACAACTTGCTCCTGATATATCTAAGGAATATAATATAAGATTGCCAAAACAAAAATCTATGCTTCCCAAAATTGCAAGTGATGCAAAAATTATTTCGATAGATCAAGAAACGCAGGAATACTATCGATATCGTGATAAAAAATGGAAATACTATCGTGGTGGTGGCAATTATACCTCTTATTTTTCTTCTATTCAACCAAGTGGATATAGTAGTTATGATCCTGCCACATTAAAATATACAGAATGGTCAGCTTATAGTTTAAATTATCCAGAGAAAAAAACATATCGTGAAATACAAAAAACAACTGGTTTTAAATGGTATGTTGAAAAAAATGGTAAGAAGATATATTATAAAAATGGAAATTATTTTGTAAGTACTGATGTACCTGATACTTATATAAAGGATAGTAAACAGAGTTCACCTATGTATCGTTATCGTGATAAAAGTTGGAGATGGTATGTAGGGGAAAAACGAACTTATAGTAGTTATTCTTCAAGTATGCCTAGAGGATTTACAAATAGAGATGATGAACTTTATACATTTGGAGCATATAGTAACTGGAGTGATACGTCGTCTTTAAATGCGAATAATAGTGCTTATAGGGTGGAAGAATCAGATACAAGGTATCGATATAGAATTCATTACAATGTTTATTCGTTTGCGATTTTCGAAAAGCCAGTCACCAAAGAAGAATTTGAAAAAAAATTACAACTCCCATTAGCTGATCTTTTAAAAAGAGAAGATATGAAGATTGATATTACTTATAAATTCCGTTATAAAAACTAACATTAAAAAAGTAGCTCTATGCTACTTTTTATAAGTAAAATTCATCAATTTCTGTTTTTCTTTCTTCTTTATTTAGATTTAGTTCAAATATGGAACAAATGGTATTCATAACCTTTTGATTATCATTATTATGTCTAATAATATCTGACAAAGATAAAATACCCACAATTTTATGGTCATCTGTGACAAGCAATCTTTTTATTTTATTTTGTTCCATCACTTCAAGTGCAAATTCTATAGTATCATTCTCTTCTACTGTGATGATTTGTTTTGTTAAATAATCTTTTATATTTTTTTCATCATGGTTAGCAATAATTTTTACTACGATATCACGATCTGTTAATAGACCTATTATTTTTTTATGTTCGATTATTGGTAATAAACCTACATCATTTTCTTTCATTTTTCTAGAAAGATCATATATGGAATCTTGCATGTTGCCATATAGAATTCCTCTGGTCATACAGTCTTTTACTTGCATAAATTCACCTCTTTATTAATTTTGACTAAATGAGAGGGATTATGCATATTCTTTTATAGGTGGGACAATGAGAAGAAGAGCTAGAATTAAGAAAAAAATATATGTTGGGAATTATATTGGATCACATAAGATTATTTTTACTATTCTTTTATTTTTGATAATGCTTTTTTTATCTTTTGCATGGATTCAGAAAAAAGCGTTCCCTGTATTTCGTACATTTGCGGAAATAGAATCTACAAAACTTGCCAATATTATAATTAATAAAGCAATTTCAAAACAATTGGTTGAAAATGCTAATATTGAAAATCTTTATATTATTACAAGAAATTCTAATGATGAAATAAAAACCATTGATTTTAATCCTGTAATTGTGAATAAGTTTCTAAGTACTGTAGCAAGTAGTATTCAACTTTCTTTAAAAAGAATAGAAGAAGGAGATGTAGATTTACTGGAACTTCCTGACGATATACTAGTAGAATATGACAAAGAGAAATTAAAAAAGGGAATTATCTATGAAATACCTTCTGGTGTTATCTTTGGTAATTCTTTTTTATCTAACTTAGGACCTAAAATTCCAGTTCGTTTTCATTTGATGGGGGATATCAGCAGTAGTGTAAGCACTAAAATTACCAATTATGGAATTAATAATGCTTTAATAGAAGTTAATTTAAATATAAAACTAACAATTATGAGTGTGTTACCATTTCTTTCTAAAAAAATAAAAATAGATAATAGTGTACCTATATCTATTAAAATGATTGAAGGTAATATTCCAAGTTATTATTTTAATGGAATTGGGAAGGAAACTGCAACCTTCTCTCTTCCTACGGATTGATTTTATTGATAAAATAAGTTATGATAAATATAATTTGAGGTGGAGTTTTATGTATCAAAGATATGTGAAAGGAGCAAGTTTTCTACTTGTAGGCATTTTTTCTTTCATAATAGGATTTATTATGATAATAAAAACAATGCTTTTATATGATTTTTTTATCCAAATGGTTGCTACTTTATTATTTATAGAAGGACTTGCACTCCTTTTAAAAAATCTTTTTACTCAAAATAAAAAAGTAGGTATCAGTAAAGCTTTTTTTCATATTTTCATTTCTTTTTTATTGTTAATCTTTCCTCATGTAACGACGCCAGTATTACCATTTTTATTTGGAATCTATTTGATTTTAAACAGTATTATTTATGGTGTTGATTACTTCATCTCAAGAAAAAATAAGCTAGCAGGAAGGATCCATTTAATTTTAAAATCTATTTTTTTTCTTTTCTTTTCAGTTCCTTTTCTTTTTAGTCCCCGATCTAATATTAAGCATGTACTTATTTTATTTGGTATATATTTTATTTTCTTTGGCATTTCTTCTATTATTGACTGTATCGAAGAATGGAATTTTAAATATAAGAATTTGTTAAAAAGAAAAATAAGAGTGCCACTGCCTATATTTTTAACTACTTTTATACCTTATTCCATTTTAAGAGAAATGAATGAGTATTTACAGGAGCCTCCTTTAAAACCACTTCTCCAAAAACAAAATAGTAGTGATTATGATCTAGAAGTATTTGTTCATGTTTCGCGTCATGACTTTACAGGTCCTGTAGGACATGTAGATTTATGGTTTGATGACATGATTATTTCCTATGGAGGATATGATATGAAATCTCGAAAGTGTAAAGATACAATTGGAGATGGAGTTTTATTTACTTGTGATAATAAAGAAAAATATATTGATTTTTGTCAAAAATATAATAAAAAGGTTTTATTTGGCTTTGGGATTCGTTTAACAGAACAAGAAAAGAAAAGTATAAAGAATCAGTTAGAATGTTTAAAGAAAGACATGTACGAATGGATTCCTTATTATAAAAGAGCGCTTATAAATCATGAAGATGTTTCTGAAGAAGATTATAACGATTATGTGAGTACATTGTATAAAATGACAAATGCCACCTTTTATAAATTTTATGGTGGAAAATTTAAAACTTTTTTTGTTTTTAGAACTAGCTGTGTTGCATTAGCGGATTATATACTAGGTGCCGCTGGAATTGATATTATAAAAGCCAATGGTTTTATTTCTCCAGGAAGTTATTATGATTATTTATATAGAGAATTTTCAAGAAAGAATAGTATGGTTGTATCTTATCATGTATATACAAAGGAGGGGGATTTTTATGAGTAAAGTTTTTCATACATTTTCCCCTATTTTTGATGAAAATTCTGAAATTCTTATTTTAGGTTCTATGCCGTCTGTAGCTTCTAGAGAAAATGGATTTTATTATGGACATCCTAGAAATCGTTTTTGGAAAATTTTATCTGATATATATTGTGTAGATTTAACCACAAAGGAAGATAGGGTTGCCTTTTTACATAAAAAGCACATTGCTCTTTGGGATGTGATTGCATCTTGTGATATAGAAGGATCTAGAGATCATACAATTTGTAATGTTGTATGTAATGATATTTGTGGATTACTAAAGAAAACAAAGATTAAATTTATTTTTTCCACAGGGAAAAAGGCGACTTTGTTATATAATAGGTATATTTATCCACAGACAAAAATTAAAACAATATATTTGCCATCTTCAAGTCCTGCCAATCAAAGTATAAAATATGAGGAAATTTTAGAATCTTATCAACAACTGAAAATTTGTTCTATAAAAAAAATCTAATGTTTTTTTCCATTAGATTCTTTTTGTATATTCATTATAACGGGCAATATAATTGGTTTTCTTCCAGTTTTATTATAGATATAACTAGATAAGTTTGATGAAATTTCGTTTTTTATTTCAGAATAATTCATTTTCTTATTTAGTTTACTTTCAATTGCTTTTTTACTAATCATTTCTAAATTTCTTAAAAGTTCCTCATTTTCATTGACTAAAACAAATCCTCTTGTAGTAATATTAGGTCTACCAAGTAGTTTCGCATGATGTGTATCAATATTCGCAATTACAACTACAATACCATCATTGGCCATAATATTTCTATCTTTAATAACAGCATTTCCAATGTCTCCAATACGGTTACCATCTACATATATATCTCCAGCTTGGATAAATCCAGCCTTTTTAATAGTGCCCTTATACATGGAAAGAACATCTCCATTATTGAGTACAAAAGTATTTTGTCTTGGTATATCACATAATACACCTAAATCTGCATGTTGTTTAAGCATTCTGTATTCACCATGAAAAGGCATAAAATATTTTGGATTGATAAGTCGAATCATTAGTTTTAATTCTTCCTGGCTCCCATGACCACTAGTATGAATATCACTTAAAGATGTATTGGTACAAACCTTAACTCCTTGTAAGTAAAGTTTATTGATGGTTCTAGAAATACTTACAGCGTTTCCAGGAATAGCACTAGATGAAAAAATGACAAGATCATCAGGTTGCAATTTAATTTGTTTATGAATTCCAGCAGCAATACGAGAGAGCGCTGCAAGTGGTTCTCCTTGTGAGCCTGTACATAAAATACAAACATTTTCAGATTTTAGATGATTTGCTTCTTCTGCCGAGATAAAAATATCTTTATTTTTAATATATCCACCTTGAATTGATATTTCAATATTATTTTCCATACTTCGACCAAAAACAGTAATTTTACGATGATTTCTTTTACAAGTATCCACAATGTGTTTTAATCGATAAATATTAGATGCAAAGGTTGCGATAATGATTCTCCCTTTATGTGTGGAAAAAATTTCCGATAGAGCCTCATCTACTTTAGACTCACTATTACTCATTCCTTCATTTAATGCATTGGTACTATCACTTAGTAAAAGAGTAACACCTTTTGCCCCAATTTTTGCCATTTTATGTAAATTTGCCATCGGGCCAATAGGGGTAAGGTCAAATTTAAAGTCTCCTGTTGTAACAATGGTTCCATTACTTGTTGTGATACATATGCCATGTGAATCAGGAATAGAGTGAGTTGTTCTGAAGAACTCTACTTCCATATCTTTAAATTTCACTTTTGTTTTTTCGGTATATGTGATTAAATTTTTATATTGTATGTTCCGATCTGCTAATTTCTTTTTGATAAGCCCTACTGCTTGAGCAGGAGCATAAATATAAGGGATGTTTACTTGCTGCAATAAAAAGGGAATTCCTCCAATATGATCTTCATGACCATGTGTAATAAATAAAGCTTTTACTTTACTCTCATTTTGTTTTAAAAATGAAAAATCTGGTATGATATAATCAATTCCTAAAACTTCTCCCGCAGGGAAAGTAATTCCTGCATCCGTTATAATGATTTGGTTATTATGCATAACACAATACATATTTTTCCCAACTTCTCCAAGTCCACCAAGAGCAAATATTTTGGTGTCCTTGTCATTTCCAAATTTCATTCAAATCTCCTTTCTTTATTGATTCGTAATCACTGGACTTTAACATTATAGCTTTTTTTGTATATTTTGTCTAGTCCCTAGGATTATTTGCAAATGGGAATAGTTCCCATAATATTTCTAAAAAGATCTTGAGACACTAGTTTCTTTTTTAATAAAAATAGTGTAAAATGAAAATGGTGATATAATGGGAATACTTAATAAATTTAAAAAAATATTTGATCATAAAAGTGAGGATGAAAAAAAAGATTTGGAACTTTATGATAAAGGTCTTTCTAAAACTAGAGGTGAATTTGTTTCAAAACTAAATCTTTTGACGATGAAATATAATAAAATTGATGAAGGATATTTTGATGAATTAGAGGAAATATTAATTATGGCAGATATTGGTGTAGATACAGTAATGTCATTTATTGATAAACTAAAAAAAAGAGTAAGACATGAAAATATTACATCAGCAGAATCTTTGAAAGAAATGATTGTTGATGAAATGTTTATTATTTATGTGGATAGTGATATTATTGAGAATAAAATTCATTATGCTAAGGAAGGGCCCACTGTTCTTTTATATGTTGGTGTAAATGGTGTTGGGAAAACGACAACCATTGGGAAAATGGCTTATCAGTTAAAAAAATCAGGAAAAAAGGTTTTATTAGTTGCAGGAGATACTTTTAGAGCTGGAGCTGTAGAACAATTAATAGAGTGGGGAGATAAAACGTCCTGTGATGTAATATATAAGGAAAATGCAGACCCATCTAGTGTTATATATGATTCTCTTTTGAAAGCAAAAGAAGAAGCTTATGATGTGGTTTTAATTGATACTGCAGGTAGACTGCAGAACAAGGTTGGGTTAATGAAGGAACTTGAGAAAATGAATAAAGTTATTGGAAATTTAATTGAAAATGCGCCACATGAAACACTCCTTGTAGTAGATGCGACAACAGGACAAAATGGTATTAGTCAGGCTAAAAGTTTTAAAGAAATTACTAATATTACAGGAATTGTATTGACAAAATTAGATGGTACAGCCAAGGGAGGAATTGTTCTTGCGATTAAAGGGGAAACAAAAATTCCTGTTAAATATGTTGGACTTGGTGAAGGAAAAGAAGATCTTAAAGTTTTTGATATAGAAAATTATATTTATGGATTATTTAAGGAGTGGTAATATGCATACAAAAACGATTGAATGGAAAATAGATAATAAAATAGGTGTTTGGCTTCAACTGCTTGTAAGCATTCCCCTTTTGATTTTTGTTGTTTTTTACTTTTTTAATAAAAATACAGTCCCCCTTTTAATGGGAACTGCTTCTATATTTTTGTTTTTAGGTGCTTATAATAATTTTAAATATTATAAAAGAAAATATATGACTTATTTATATCTTATTGTAGGAAGTATTTTACTTATAGATTTTATAACAAAGGTATTTTAATGGAAAATAAAATTTATATAAGTAATTTATTTGATTTATATGAGGGATTATTAACCGATAAACAAAAAGAATATTTTAAGGCTTATTATTTTGATGATTTAAGTTTATCAGAATTAAGTGAGAATTATCATATTAGTAGAAATGCTATACACAAGCAAATTAAAGAAGCTATTTATAAACTACAGTTTTATGAAGAAAAATTAATGCTTTATCAAAAGAAAAAAAGAATATATGATATAATGAATCAAATAGAAGATCATCATATTAAAGAACAATTAAAAGAATTATTATAGGGAGGCTTTTATGCTAGGAAAAATCGTTTATATTGGGGATAATGTAGCCCATTTACAAATTGATAAAACACAGAGGCTTGCGGAAAATTTAATGAATATGCATATTATTTTCGAAGATCATAATAAAAAAATTTTAGGGGAAGCTTATGATGTTGGCGAAGATATCATTAAAGTTCGCTTTTTAGGTGAAATTGTAGGGAATCATTTTGTAGGTGGTGTGATTCGTAAACCCACCTTATCTGCTAAGCCTAGGATGATTACACCAGAAGAAATTAGGTTGATTGTGGGAGAAGATAATGATAGTAGTTTACCTCTTGGACATTCACCATTATATGATAATTGTCCTATTCATGTAGACATTAATGAATTATTTAGCAATCATTTGGCTATTTTTGGGAATAGTGGGAGTGGTAAATCTTGTGGTGTAGCCCGCCTTTTACAAAATGTTTTTCATAATCAAAAGCTTCTTCCCTATAAAGCCAACTTTTTAATTTTTGATGCTTATGGAGAATATCACAATGCATTTATGTCTTTAAACCAAATTAACCCTAATTTTAATTTTAAATTTTATACAACCAATGAACAGGACCTAAAGGAAGGCGGGGAGAGGATACGGATTCCTTTATGGCTTATGAATTTAGATGATATGGCTTTATTATTAGATGCCGAAAAACATGCTCAATTATCAATTATTGAAAGAATGTTAAAATTAGTTAGAATTTTTACAGAAGATGATGAAGGATCCAATCAATATAAAAATCATTTAATAGCAAAGGCAATTATGGCCATTTTATACACCAATCAAACAGCATCTAGTAAAAGAGATGATATTTTTTCTATTTTAAGTACTTGTTCAACTCCTGAATTTAATACAGAAGCACCAGTAAAAGGAATTGGTTATGTTAGGAAATTTAGGGAATGTTTTACAATCGATACAGCTGGTAATTTTACAGAAAGTGTTTTGGTTACACAGTATATATCTAGCTTTATTGATGAAAAACTAGATAATTATGAACCTACTTCTAATCATTATTTTACTCTTTTAGATTTAGAAAAGGCTTTAAATTTTACTTTAATTTCAGAGGGACTTTTAAAAAATGAAAAAGCATATAATGATGCTGTTACATTAAAGGTTAGACTTCATTCTATTTTAGTAGGGGCAAATGCACGATTTTTTGATTTTCCGAGTTATATTACATTAGAAAATTTTATATCTAGTTTGGTTTCTTATAATGGAAGAAAAGCACAAATTGTTAATTTTAATTTAGAAGATGTAGATGATTCTCTTGCTAAAGTGATTGTAAAAATATTTTCAAGATTTTTATTTGAATTTACAAAAAAATTATCAAATCGTGCTACTATCCCCTTTCATTTATTTTTAGAAGAATGTCATAGATATGTACAAAATGATAATGATAAGTATTTATTAGGTTATAATATTTTTGATCGAATTGCCAAAGAGGGCCGTAAATATGGACTTATGTTCAATCTTATTTCCCAAAGACCTGTTGAAATATCTGAAACGGTTATTTCTCAGTGTAGTAACTTTATTATTTTTAAAATGACACATCCAAGAGATTTAGATTATATTAAAAAAATGCTACCTAATATTAGTGCAGATGTTATAGAGAAACAAAAAAGTTTACAACCAGGAACTTGTATTGCCTTTGGACGAGCATTTAAAGTTCCTATGATTATAAGAATGGATATGCCTTCTCCAGAACCACATAGTAGTAACTGTGATGTTGTAGATACATGGCAGGTACATCGATAAAAATGTAATAAAAAAACACTTTTATGATGTTACTTGAAAATAAGGGGATTTTCATTTTAAGCTGTAAAAAACTGTCAATATCATTTGAGTAACTGGAAATTTCTAGATTTTCCAATTCATAAGCAATGTCAATCATGGTTTTATTTTATCAGTAAAAGTTCTTTGAGCAGAATCTGGATCACTGTAGTCCTTATTGATTCATTCCCATCTTCTCAGTAAGAAATCAAAATTGCTTTTTCTTCAAGTAATCTTATGAAAAGAGAGATCATTAATAAAAAATGAGGTGTATGAATACCTCTGTTTTTCATATTATTTACAGATTTTTAAATAATAAATAGAATTGTGCCAATCAAAGGGGGCTAGTAAAAAAATGATAAATGTGATAGACTAGAAAAGTAAAGTAGGAAAATAGAAGTAAGGAGAGATAGAATGAAAAGGAAAAATGGATTTACATTAATTGAACTATTAGCTGTTATAGTTATACTTGCTATCATTGCACTTATTACTTCTCCAATTGTGATAGGTGTAATAGATAAATCGAGAAAAGAAGCGTTTAGAGATTCCGCATATGGAGTGATAGAAGCAGGAAGAATCTATTACTTAGAGAGTGTAGCAGATACCAATGCATTTACAGGAAAAACATTTGATTTATCAAAGGGAGAGTTAAAATTGTCAGGAGAAAAACCAAAGGAAGGAACTCTTGAAATAAAAGATGACGGAAAAATGATTCTTATGATGCATAATGGTAATTATTGTGCTACAAAGAGTGAGGATAAAGAGACTGTTGAAATCAGTAAATTGGCAGATGGAAAATGTGAAATACAGGAAAATAATAGTGGAGCACAAACAATTCGTGATATGGGTGTAGTAACATCTGGTGATGGATTGTATGTAAATGAACCTAATTTAGGTGGTGGTCATGTATTCAAAGGGACAAATCCAAACAATTTATTATTATTTGATAATAAATGCTGGAGTGTTATCAGTGTAGAAGATAACGATGAAATTAAAATTATTTATGAAGGAGAAGCTGCTGATAGTACCATTTGTACAAGAAACGGAGATGGTGGTTCACCAGGAACTTGGCAGTGGAATGCGAGTAATAATTGGCATGATGAAGATTTATCGGTTCGTAGTAAACTAGAGGGGATAGCAAGTGGACAAAGATGGAATGACTTTAAAAAGATGACAAGGTTAGATAAGGTATCTGATCATGCTTGGAATGTAGGGGCTGTTACAGTTGATATTTATAGTGGTGGTAGCATTCAGGAGTTATTAGAACAAGAAAAGAATGGGAAAGATCCATCTTGGTCTACAGAAATTTCTAGTAAGTGGAATAATAAACTTGGTCTTATTAATGTAAGTGATGTTGTTAAGTCATCTACAAGTTCAAGATGTACATCTGGAGTATGGGGGACTATGATTGGTGCCTATTTACCTGATATATGTGGGAATGAAAGTTACCTTGTAAAAAATTATGCATATTGGACATTAAATGCGGTAACCAATGGTAATGTTGCTGCATCTTCAGGAAATGCTTCAAATAGTGGATATTTGTCAAATAATTTTCTTGGTGTTCGTCCTGTTTTATATTTAAATAGTGATGTAGAAATTACGGGAACTGGAACGAGTGCTGATCCATTTGTTGTAGCTTAGTTTTAAATAAATCAATATACATAACCTCTTTGTGTAGGAGGCATATGTATATTTTTTATGCTTCAATGAGTCTAATTGAAATGGACCTTTAAAAATAAAAAAATACATGATATAATATTATCCGATATAAGAAAGGTGATTTGATGAACAATCTATCTGAAAAAGATGTAAAACATGTTGCTGATTTAGCTAGAATTTATATAAAAGAGGAAGAAATCCCTAAATATATGGTGAATTTACAAAGTTTATTAAATGAAGTAGATAAAATAAAAGATATAAAGGGGTATGATGATGAGATGCTTATTACACCTGTTAATCATGAGACAATTCCTAGAAAAGATGAGATGAAAGAAACTTTAACTTTCCAGGAAGTTTCTTATCTTGCTCCTAAGGTTAGTGGTAATTATATAGAGGTACCGGTGATGATTCATGAATAATTATTTAGACTTGTCCATTTTGGAAATACACAATTTATTAAAAGAAAAAAAAATAAAACCATTAGATTTGGTTATGGAAGCTTTTGAGAGAATTGAAGAGAAAAAAGAATTAAATGTTTTTATAACACTTTGCAAGGAAGAAGCGATAAAGAAAGCAAAAGAATTGGAAGAAAAAGATGTAGATAATATTTTGTTTGGTATACCAGTTGCGATTAAGGATAATATATCTACTAAAGATATTAGAACAACTTGTGCATCAAAAATGTTAGAAAATTATATTCCTTTATACAATGCTACTGTGATTGATAAAATTAATGAAAAAAATATGATTATCATTGGAAAAACAAATATGGATGAATTTGCTATGGGGTCTACTAGTCGTACGAGTTATTTTGGACCTCCTTTAAATGCTGTAGACAAAACGCGTATTGCTGGAGGCTCTTCTGGAGGAAGTGCATCTGCTGTTGCCGCACATCTTATTCCTATATCACTTGGAAGTGATACAGGTGGATCTATTAGACAACCAGCTAGTTATAATGGAATTGTAGGAATGAAACCTACTTATGGCAGTATTTCAAGATATGGTTTAGTTGCTTTTGCATCAAGTTTAGATCAAATTGGCCCTATGAGTAGAAATGTTTATGAAAATGCCTTGTTTTTAAATACCCTAATTGGAAAAGATGAGAAGGATTTAACAACCACAGATAGGGTAGAGGATTTTACAAGGTATATTGGTGAAGATATAAAAGGCATGAAAATTGGTGTGCCAGAATATTTTATGAAAGAAGATGTAAATCCTGAAATTAAAAATCATGTGGAAAAAATTATATCTATGTTAAAAGAACATGGAGCTACTGTGGAATATATTACCATTGATTATATTGAAAATGCAGTAACATTATATCAAATTATTGCTATGGGTGAAGCAAGTAGTAATTTAGCAAGATTTGATGGAATTCGTTATGGATATGCGAGTGGTGATCGAGAAGATTTAGATATGTTTTATAAAAAAACTAGGGCAGAAGGTTTTGGCGAAGAAGTAAAAAGAAGAATTATGGTGGGAAGTTACTTATTAAGTGGTGAGAATGCAGAAATTTATTATAATAAAGCATTATCTATTCGAGATGATATTAAAAAAAGTTTTGAGAAAGCTTTTGCAAATTATGATTTGATTATTGGTCCTACAACGACTACTACCGCGTACAAACTTACAGATGACCTTGATAATCCTATTAAAGCGTTTTTAGATGATATCCTAGTAATTCCTGTAAATATGGCTGGTCTTCCTGGAATGAGTATTCCGATTGGAAAAGATGAGACAAATCTTCCAATTGGACTTCATATTATTGGTAACTTCTTTGAAGAAGCCATTATGTATAAACTAGCAGCTTTTATTGAAACAGAATTAAAGAAAATAGGGGAGGGAAAGTAGATGGATACTTATAAACTGACAGCAGGAATAGAAGTACACTGTGAATTAAAATCAAAAACAAAAATGTTTTCTGATTCCCTTAATGAATATCATTCTGCACCGAATTGCAACATAAATGCAATTGATTTAGCATATCCAGGAGTATTACCAAGCGTGAATATGTATGGAATAGAGCTTGCACTAAAGGCAGCCCTTTTGCTGAATTGTCAAATTCAAAAGAGGATGTATTTTGATCGTAAAAATTATTTTTATCCAGATCTTCCTAAGGGATATCAGATTACGCAAGCAAGAACACCAATCGGAACTGATGGATATGTAGAAATTATGGTAAATGATCAAAAGAAAAGAATTAGAATCCATGATATTCATATTGAAGAGGATACTTGTAAAAATACACATTTAGATACTTGTTCTTTACTTGACTTTAATCGAAGTGGAGTCCCTTTAATTGAAATTGTAACAGAACCTGATATAAAAAGCGATGAGGAAGCTATGCTCTATCTAGAAAAATTAAGAGAACTTCTTTTATATGCCGATATTTCTGATTGTAAAATAGAAGAAGGAAGCATGCGATGTGATGTAAATGTATCTGTTAGTAAAACAGATATATTGGGAATACGTACTGAGACGAAAAATGTGGGTTCTATTCGTAATGTAGGATTGGTGATTGAAAGTGAAAAGGAAAGACAAATATCACTTTTAGAAAATGGTGAAACAATTCGTGAAGAAACTAGAAGATATGATGAAAAAACAAATCAAACTATACTAATGCGTGTAAAAGAAACTGGAAATGATTATCGATATTTTCCAGAACCAGATATTCCACCTGTCACTTTGGAAGATACTTATATAGAAGCAGTCAAAAAATCTCTTCCAGTGATGCCAGATGAAAGAAGAGAACTTTATAAAAGAGCAGGTATTCAAAATGTAAATATAGAAAAAATTATTCAAAACAAAATGATTAGTGATTATTTAATGGATTTAAACCATATAAATTTAGTAATAGCTAGTAATTTGTTATTAGGTGATGTTTCTTTTTATTTAAATAAACATAGTAAGTCTCTTTGGGATGTAGCAATGTCAAAGGAAAATTTTGAAAGTTTAGTTACCCTTTTAGATACATCTAAAATGTCTAGCAAACAGGTAAAAGAAATTCTTCCAGAAATATTAGAAAAGAATACCGATGTGAATGAAATTTTAAAAAGAGATGGTATGACACAAGTGACAGATAAAACTTTCATAAAACAAATAGTGGATATTGTTTTAAAGGAAAACCCTGATTCTGTTTTAGAATATCAATCTGGTAAGGATAGAGCCTCTAAATATTTGATGGGGCAAGTTATGAAACAGTCAAAAGGAAAGGTAAATCCAGCTATTGCTAATGAGATTTTGATAGATACTTTAAATCGCTTGTAAATAACAAAGATAAATAGTATAATGTAAATACTAGGGGTGATGAAATGAAGTGGTTTTTTTCTCATAAGATGGAATCAACAATTATCGCGCTTAGCCTTCTTCTTTTTCTTTTTGGTTCTATTTTTATCAAAATATTTTTCTTTTCTTCTGGAAATAATGATTATGGAACTAGATTAGATGGAATAGAAAAGGTTCGAATAAACCAAGATAAAATAGAAAAAATAAGATTAGATTTAGAAAAAGAATCATTTATTACAAAAGTAGATGGCTATATAAAGGGAAAAATAGTAAACTTTATAGTAATAGTCAAAAATGATGCAGATTTAAATGAGACACGTGAAAAAGCAGATCATATTTTGGAAAATTTTAATAGTAAAGAAAAGGATTTTTATGATGTGCAGGTATATATTACAGTAAATGAAAAGAAAGATGGATATCCAAGTATAGGATATAAAGGAAAGAATTCGTCTGATTTTATATGGTTGGATAGTTAGGTGGTAACATGAAAAATAAAAAAATAATTATAGGTGCTTTGCTTATCATGTTGGTTTTGATAATAGGTTATTTTGTCTTTTTTAAACAAGATCGGCATTCTACATTAACACTTGTGGAAAAACAGTGGATTGAAAAACAAAAAAACAAAATGATCGATTTAGCAGTTTTAAGTAGTATACCTGTATTTAATTATGAGGGAAATGGGGTTTTTTTAGATTTTATTGAATCTTTGGAAAAAAATACTGGTTTAGAATTTAATAAAATTTCATATACGAAAGATCAAGAGAGTACAGAATCATATTCATTTGCAATTGTAGATAAAGCTTCTAAAGATGATTTGTTATTTTATCAAGATAATTATGTTTTACTTGTAAAGGGAGCGGAGAAGTATGATAATCTATCCTCTTTGCCTCCTATGAACATAGGAGTGATTTCTGAAGATTTAGAACGTATTTACACATATCTTGGGAAGACCAATCGTTTTACCTATCAGGCATACGATTCTTTTGAAACTTTATTTTCTATTTTTAGTGGGGAAAATAGTCCTTTATCTGCGATTGCTGTACCTAAAAATTTATATTTAAATAAAGTTTTAGAAAATCGTTTTAGTATAGCCTATCAAATGACAGATTTTACAAAGGATTATGTATTAAAGTTAGGAAAAAATAAAAACTTAAATACCATTTTAAAAAGGTATTACAAAAAGTGGAAAATAAAATCTTATGAAGAACATTATGCAAATCATTTAGCGAATAGCTATTTTGAATTTAAACAAATTTCAGAACAAGAAAAAAGTGATTTTAGAAGTAAAAGATATGAATATGGTTTTGTAGAAAACAGTCCTTATGATTTTACTTATGGTGGAAAATTAAAGGGAATCAATCCTGAATATATGAGAGAATTTTCTAAAATAGCTGGAATTGAAATCAAGTATAAAAAGTATAGTAGTATAAAGGACATGGTGACAGATTTTAATAAGGAAAAATTAGATTTTATTTTTGCAAATCATAGCTTTAAAGAATATGATATCAATACCTATCTCACTGTTAGTAATAGTGATCATTCAGTTGCGATTCTAACTGACTTAACGAATAATAAAAAAATTAATTCTATTTATTCTCTTCAAGGCGATAAAGTTATGGTTTTAAAGAATACAAAAATAGAAAATAAACTTAAAAGTAGTGGTGTAGATGTGATTTCCTATAATTCTATGAAAGAATTATTAGAAAATCAAAATAAAAATAGTATTATTGCTCTTGATTTATATAGCTATAATTATTATTCTCATAATGAATTAAAAACCTATAGGCTTGCTTATTCATATTTGTTAGATGATCCATATGGTTTTGTAATAAGAGATATCAAAGAAAATAAGATTTTTGAACAATTTTTGAATTTTTATATTTCTTATTCAGAAGAGAAAATTCATATCGATAACGCTATGAAAGATTTACTTGTCATTGAAAATAATTTTGGTTGGTTAATTAGTGGACTTTTATATATTGCTGCTACAATTGGAGTATGTGCTGTTATAAAATCAGTAGTAGGACTATTTATCAAACCACAAGAAAACAAAAAAAGTCCTTTTTCAAGGGAAGAAAAATTAAAATATATAGACCAGCTAACATCTTTAAAAAATAGGAATTATTTAAATGATAATATTAGCAAGTGGGACGAAAGTGATGTATATCCTCAAACAATTTTAATTATAGATTTAAATAATATTGCTTATATTAATGATAATTATGGACATAAAGAGGGAGATGCCGTAATAGCAGAAGCTGCTAATATTTTAATTAAAAATCAAGTTGTGAATAGTGAAATGATTCGTACAAATGGGAATGAATTTTTAATTTATTTGGTTGGATACAATGAAAAACAAGTTGTTTCTTACATTCGTAAATTGAATAAAGAATTTAAAGAACTCAGTCATGGCTTTGGGGCTGCTATTGGGTATAGCACGATTATGGACGCTATTAAAACGGTAGATGATGCAATTAATGAAGCTACATTAGATATGAGAACTGTAAAAGAAGAAAATAATAATTAAAAAGAAATAAACTCAAAAATTTCTTTTTTTATTGTTTATAAAAATAAAAAAGTATATAATTGTGAATAGGAAAGAGGTCTTTATGAAAAAACAAAAAGAAACTTTAAAATATTTTGCCAAGATGTTAACAAGACCAGAACTTAGAATTTTACCTGGTCAGCTTGCTTTTTTTATTGTTTTATCTTTAATTCCAATTATTACAATTATAGTTTATTTTTCCTCTTTATTTGCTATATCAACAGATAGATTAGTAGGTTTTATGGAAAATATAGTTCCTATGCAAATTATTGAGTTATTGATGCCTTATTTATTAGGTAAAAATATGGGGGTTGGAATTGGAATTTCGATGATTGTGGCATTTTTTACTTCTTCGAATGGACCTTATTCTATTATTATTACTACCAATATTCTTTATAAAATAGAAGATTCCTCTTTTATAAAAAGGCGTATAAAAGCTATTTTTATGACCATATTATTAGTATTATTAATTGTGTTTATGATGATCATATTTGCCTTTGGAGATCAAATTTTAAAATTTATTTTTACTCTTGGTATTTTTCAAAAAATATCAAAACAGGTTTCCTTTATTTATTATCTTTTAAAATGGACATTAGCTTTATTTATTCTTTTTTTCTTAATAAAACTTTTATATGTCTTAGCACTGGATCATCCCATTCAAAGCAAATATATGAATAAAGGATCTTTTTTTGTTACAAGTGCTTTTGTAATTGTGTCTGTTCTCTATTCTTATTATGTGAGTTATTTTGCAAACTATAACATTATTTATGGAAGTTTATCTAGTATTGTAATTTTGATGATTTTTATTTATATTCTATCTTATATATTTGTCTTTGGAATGATTATTAATAAAAACACATATGAACTGGAAAATACTGACGGGGATAAATTGGAAGATTAAGAGAATACTATAAGAGGATACAAAAGTATCTTCAGACTACATTTAAATAGTACTCAAGCGAATTTAACTGTGAATTTATGCAAGTATTAGGGAAGAGAATATCTTATTAAAGAAAGCCAATAAGGTATTTTTTGGCATACAAAAACATCCATATTGGGATGTTTTTACTAGATAGATATATCACCAGAGATTATTTCACTCAAAAATCTAAGATATAAATCTAAAATATTTGCCTTTTCTACAGATTCTTTTACAGTAATATTCATTTGTCTTTCCTTTTTTCCATTTTCGGTAACAGTAATTTTTCCTACAATATCGCCTTTTTTTACAGGTGCTTTTATAGAATTGATATCAAGTGTGTAATCTATTTTTTTCGATTTTTCAGATATCTTATGCAATGTAGTGATATCTTTCATTGGAACCAATGATACATATTTTTTCTTGCCTCTATCAATCTCTTTTTTTTGTAAAATTGTGTTTTTTGAAACGATTGTATCAAGTTTATAATTGGCAAATGCATAATCTAACATTTGTGTGGTTTCTGTATTTCTGACTTTATTATCCTCTTCTCCCATTACAACAGTAATTACACGCATTCCATTTTTTTTAGCTGTTGCTGTTAAACAGTAGCCAGCCTCTTTAGTATATCCTGTTTTAAAACCATCTACACCATCATAGAATTTTACAAGTTTATTTGTATTAACCAACCAGATTTCTTTATCAGTGCCTTTTCGAAGATAGTCTTCATAGATAGATGTAAATTCAAAAATTTTTTCATGCTTCGATAATTCTAAAGCAATCATAGCCATATCATAGGCACTAGAATAGTGATTTGCATCATCAAGTCCATGAGGATTTTTAAAATTTGTATCTTTAAGATCTAATTCACGAGCTCTTTTATTCATTCTTTTTACAAATTCTTCTTTACTACCAGCAATCCTTTCTGCAAGAGCTACAACAGCATCATTTCCACTAGCCACGGCAACTCCCTTAAATAAATCATATACACTCATTTTCTCGCCTGTTTCAAGCAATATCTGACTTCCTCCCATACTAGAAGCATTTTCAGATACAGTAACCATTTCATCCCATGAAAGAGTTTTATCTTCAATGGCCTCCATAACGAGAAGCATACTCATCATTTTTGTCATACTAGCTGGATGTAATTTTTCATGACTATTTTTTTCAAATAAAATTGTTTCTGTTGTTGGCTCTATTATAATAGCACTTTTGGCATTTGCTGCGAGTGAAATTTCTTCTGCTCTAATATTAGGAGCAAAAGAAAGAATAAATAAACTGCATAATATTAAAAATTTTTTCATGCTTCACCTCTAGTAAACCATATGAAAAATATCTCTAAAAAAGAATATTATATTGAATATTTTTAAAAGGATTTTTTTTAAATTGTAAGTAAATATAAGTAAGGAGGTAAAGTATGAAAAAATTATTATTTATAACAATTATATTATTTTGCTGTTGTTCTGCGAAAGCGATTGAGCCAGTAGGGATTACAAAAAAAGCTACAGAAGTTTATTCTACCAAAACACTCACAAATGGGAAGAGGGTTCGGGCACAATTATTTTATCTTTATGTGAATGATGAAATTGCATATTGTATAGAACCTGGTGTTGTTTTGCATGATATTCCATATCAGTCCAGTATGGATTTTGAGTCATTTGGAATTTCGGATGACATAAGGGAAGAATTGGAGAGAATTGCTTATTATGGATATGATTATGAGAATCATCAAAATTTATATTATTATATGGCAACTCAACAATTAATTTGGGAAAAAATGGGATCCCAAAATATAGTCTGGGATACAGCAAGTAATGATTTACCTAATATTGATGATTATAAGAAAGAGATTCTGCGTTTGATGGAAAAACATAATGTATTTCCTAGTTTTGCAGAAAGTACTATATCTGTGAAGGTTGGGGAACCCTATAAATTGGTAGATCAGAATGGTGTTCTTGATGATTTTGAAGGTGATGGTATAAAAATTGAAAATAATACTATTATTTTCGATAGTAGTGAAGAAGTAACCAAAACATATACCTTACATCAAAAAAGAAGAAAGTCTGTTAGTTTTGCCTATTTTGCTAATTCATCACAAAGTTTGGCAACATTTGGGCTTTCCAACCCCCAGCAAAAGCATTTTTCCTTTTCAGTTAAATTTTTGAAAGAAAAGGGGCGAATTATTCTTACGAAAAAGGATGGTAGTACTCAATTACCATTAGAGGGAGCAACATTTATTTTATATGATCAAAATCATGTTTTATTAGAAAAAAAGGTCAGCTCTTCAAATGGTGTGATTACTTGGGATAATCTTCCTTATGGAAAATACTTTATTAAGGAAGAATCTGCCCCAAAGGGATATGTTTTACTGGATGAAGAAATAGAAGTCCATTTATCTCAAAAAGAAAAACAGATTATTACTTGTAATCAGCCAACTCAAATGCCTATAACAAGTAACATAGATTCTAAATATGAAAGATTAGCACTATCATTTTTTGGTGCTGGATGTATTTTACTTTATGTTTTTAAAAAGATTTTTAAAAGTTAGTATATTTCTTTGTTTTGTGATAGGATTTCTTTTCCTTTTCTTTATTTATTATAGGATATATAGGTATAGTAAAATAGAAAAAAAGTTCATTCATGAAAAACAGGTAGAGGAACAAAGATATACACAAATTCCCTATATAGAAATTCCTACTTTGCACATTTCAAAAATCATTAAATCAAGTACAGATAAAGAGATATTAGATAAATATTACATTGGCATTTGGAACAAAGAAAAAAATATTGATCAAATAAATCATCTAGTTTTAGCAGGACATAATGTGAAAAGCGTGTTTGGTACTTTACACAAAATAGAAATAGGAGATAAGGTGTATATTTTTTATAAAGATAAAAAATATATTTATCAAGTATCTTTAAAAAAGGAGATTTACATAACGGAGATGGATTATTTAAAAGATACGAATTATAAAAAATTATCTTTACTCACATGCACAAAAAACAACCAAATTAGGTTGTTAGTACAAGCTATATTTCAAGAAAGCCATTCTCTTTAAATATGATCATTTAAAGTTTTTAAAATTTCCTTTTGCATAGATGAACTACCATTTTTCCATAGAATTTCGAAAAATACACCCAATCCAGGGAGTGTTACCTCTTCGTTTTCTTTAATAGAAGATTCAATAGACTCTTTTATTTCATCAATATCGGCTCCTTTAAAATTATTTTTTATATATTTTCGTATATCTGTATCCATATAATCACCCTTTCATTTCTATAGTGATCCTAGCTTCTTTTATTTATACAGGATCTTGTATATTTTTTAATTTATAATGTAAAAAGCTAAATTCCATTATAAAAAAATATACAAAAAAAGTAGCACACTTGCTACCCTTACATGACATGATAATTAGAACCATTAAAAGAATCTTTAGTACTTAGGGCACTTTCTAGGTTAGTCAATCTTTTATCGAGCATATTAATTTGTCCTTGCATATTATTTAATTGTTCTTGTAGTGTATTAGATCCCATATTGGGGGTGTTTGCGTATCCATTTGGGATATTCATCATACCTGGATTTGCTGCCATATTTTGATTGATAGGCATTGCATAAGGTGGATATGCAGGATATGGCATTCCACAATTTCTATCTTTTTTCATTTTCCACACTCCTTATTCTAATAAAGTATATGTTTTAGATAAATAAAAGTACCAAATTGTGGAATTTTTAATAAAATCGTATCATTCTTATAGGAGAGTTGTGGTGAAGTAAAGTAAATGTTAGAAAAAATGATGAGAAAATACAAGTTATATAATTAATTTGTATTTTTTTATAATCTTTTAGATAAGAAATAATCTAATCTAGAATGATCCTTTAGATTAAAATTACTATAGACTAACTGATTAAGGATACTTCTTTTCTATAATTTTTATTTGGCATATTCATTATATCATATTTTTTATTTATCAGTCTTTTTATTTACACAGCTTTGGTTTTAATAGTGTCAAACTTCCGTGTAAAATGTGAAAATACTTGATTTTTAAAATTTACAATGATATAAATTAAGAAGGAGGGAATGTATTGATGAAAAAGTCTGTAATAATAGCAATTATAGCAGTTGTAATATTAGTGGTAATAGGAGGAGTTATTTTTGTTAATTTAAATAAAGAAAAAGCCTCTATTACAGCTTCAAGTTTTTATACTACTATGTCCCAAAAAGGATATAGTGTTCAAGATTCAACTAGTCAATATTCAGAGTATGATTATGTAAAACAAGTATATATAGCTGTTAGTAAAGATTATAGTTATCAGATTGAATTTTATGAACTTTTAGATGATTCGTATGCAACTAGTTTTTATAATAATAACAAATCTATTTTTGAATCATCAAAAGGAAATGCTTCGGCTGAAACAAGTGTAGGATTGAAGAATTATTCAAAATATACTTTATCATCAAATGGCCAATATATGGTTGTTTCAAAAATAAATAATACTGTTATATATGTCAAAGTAGATGATGATTATAAAAACACTGTAAAAGATATACTGGAAGAATTAGGGTATTAAATTTAGGAGAAAATAAAGATGAATGATACATTAATGTTTGTAATGGTATTCTCGGGAGTTTTTGGAGTCAATGGAACTATCTTTTTTATAATAGGAATTGTAATGCTTAATAATAGAAAGAAAAAAAAGATAAATTGCACTTCAAAAACCTATGGAAAAGTAGTAAATATAGTTAGAAATCAAAGTTATAGCTATAATTCAAGTTGGCATCCAGTGTTTGAATATAATATAGGCGAACTTAAATTTATAAAAGAATCTGCATGTGGGAGTTCTCAATCAAAATATGCAATAGGGCAAGAGGTAGAGGTATATTATAATCCAGAAGATTATAACGAATACTATATAGCTGGAGATACTTTACCCAAAACATTAGCAATAATTTTTACTATTGTAGGAATAGTTGCAATAATGATAGCTATAGTTTTTGCAATACTAATGTTGTAAATAGATTTTAAATATTGAAATAAAATGATATTAAGAACGAGTAATATATATAGGTATTGTAATTACTCTCCTAAAACTTGAAAATTAGTCACTAATGAGAGTGAAATAAAGTGTGTTCGTTTTTCAAATTACGCACTTTACTTGTTCTTCCTCGAGCTAGTTGAACTATACTGAAATTTAAGATGGAGTAGGTCAAAACTGCATCAATCATACACATCTATCCTTTTATACTTTGGTTTTATTGTTAAAATCTTCAGTTAAGCCATTACTGTAACCGTATATAAGAGCTAACTGCATTAATATCACTTTCAATAAAGTTAATAAAACTATTTAATTTTAAGATATTCATTTAGCTTTTTCAATCCATAAATCAAATTGTTCTGGTTTCTTAGAAAATATGACTTAAATTCCTTTTCTGATTCAATAAGCTTATTTGATTCTTCATTTTGATTTAAATAGAAAATAATATCGTTTTTTAGATTTTGGTTACAAGTTAATTATATAACAGTTTTTAAGTTTGCGTGTTTTCTATTTTTTTCTTGAGTAATTTATTTTCCCACATCTAGTTTACTACATCGAGAGTTGTTTATTCGTTGACTTTTTATCATTTTAAATATATACTTAAATAGAAAGAAATTCATAGTGATATGGGAGTTTATTATGGAAAAAAAAGTACAATTGATTATTCTTTTTTTGTTGTTTAGCCTATTATTTTGGGTTTATCCTAAGAACATTTTAGCTACATCGAATGTAGTAGGAACAAAAACAAAGGTATTAACAGAGATATCAGAAAAGGAAGCAGGAAATGATACCTATGTTATGTATGGACCTATTGAACAAGGTATTTACATTCCTCATCGAATGGTACTCATATTAAGGTTTGTTTTTAATGTGATTCGGTACGCAGTTCCGATCATTTTGATTATTTTGGGAATGGTGGATTTTTCTAGGGCTGTTATATCAAATGATAGTGATATGATTCCCAAAGCTTTAAAAAGATTTGGAGAAAGGATTATGGCGGCAGCTCTTGTTTTCTGTGCACTTGCAATTGTAAAAATTTTATTTACTGTAGTTGGGGGTAGTGAAAACCTATTTGGATTTGTAAACTGTGTTTTGAATAATGATCACTGTGTACATGCTAGTTTAGATGAACAAGTGATAAATCCTAATATCAAAATGCCTAAAATAAGAACCGATCTCAAATATATTGTTAAGAAAGTTTTAAAAAGTAATAATACTACAGGTAATAATACTGCTACAGATAACAATAATACTAGT
Source organism: uncultured Mycoplasmatota bacterium (assembly GCA_947576095.1). Lineage (GTDB taxonomy): Bacteria > Bacillota_I > Bacilli_A > RF39 > UBA660 > RUG12867. Next base: position 28,345 of record CANPPW010000002.1, read on the forward strand.
TCTGGAATGATTTTTATTGGGGATTCAAGGTTTGTTGGTATGCAAAAGGTGGTATCCTCTAATAAAGATGCATATATTGCAGAGGTTGGAAAAGGGTATGATTGGTTTGTTAGTACAGCTATTCCTAAGATTAATACAATCATTAAAGCATCTAACAAAAAATATACAATTTTTATAAATTTAGGAATTAATGATGCTATATATAATGGTGTTAATAGCGTTCAGGTTCAAAAATATGCTGATAAAATAAATGAATTAGCGAATGGTAGTTGGAAAAAACATAAGGTTGTATTTGTAAGTGTAAACCCTAAGTTTGGATTAGGAGGAGCGTATCCTCATATCACCAATGGAGCTATTCAGTCTTTTAATACTTCTATAAAAGGAATGCTTAATAAAAATGTATCTTACTGTGATACATATAATGGGATAGGTGAAACAGGGTTTCAAGCGGAAACTACGGGGGAAATTCATTACACACCAGAAACTTATAAAAAGATATACAATTATATTGTTAAAAATTGCAAATAAGCAAGAGAGTGTCTTGCTTTTTTGCTTCCTTTCAAAAATCTAGTTGTTGAAAAAACATATAAATATCAACCAGTTGATTTATTCAAAACAATTACAACTATAAGAATCTAAAAGTTCATTAACATCTACTAATTTATATATACCTTCTACAAAACAAAATCTTATAATCAAATCATAAATATTGTTTTTTGGTAACGAATAAGAGGCACTTTCTAAAAGTTCTTCTATTTCCTTTTCACTAAGTTCTAAAGCAAGTCCCAGTAATATAACAGTCTCTTTACTTGGATGATAAGATTCATTACTTCTGATTTTAGAAAATAGTCTACGATCTATATGTACTTTATTATAAACTTCACTATCTTTCATTTTCTTTTTATCAATAAAATGAAAAAGTAGCTGTTGAAATTTATTTTCATTCTTATGATTGGTTATGTAATGTTGAATATCTTCAAAGTTTAATTTTTCTATAGGAAAAGAAGAAGATTTTTCTTTTAAATCACATAAACTATCACTATTAAAAGAACAATTTTTTTTAAGTCTATACCTTACATTTTTTAATTTGAACATTTCGTTATTATGTAGGATATCATTAATATATTTATTTAATTTTTCTTTTATATTCATAAAAAAGTCTCCTTTCATGCGACCAAATTTATAATTTATTGTAGTATTATTATATCAGAAAGGGAATGATTATGGAAAAGAAGTTAGAACAGTTAAAAAATAAAGTATTATTAGATGTATATAGCCAGGGAGGTTTTGGAAGGTCACCAGGAATTTGTGGAACAATTATAACAGATGATAAAAAAGTGTATACATATTACAACTTTATATTTATACCTGATTCATTTAAAGATAAAGGAATTCCAAAGTCAACTATCAATTTTATCAGAACAATTGATGATGAAGAATATGAAGAAATAGAAAAAATGATAGAAGTGGATATTATTGGAAAGGAAAATAAAACAGCCAATATTCGTGATGTTTCATATTATATAGAAGGAATTTATAAAGGGAAAAAATTCAGATTAAGAAATGCGATAGATAAAAATGGAAATGGTTTATATTTTAAGATTAGTAAATTTATAGAAAAGTATAAAAGTAAGATAAGAGATGAAAAATAATAAGGATAGTCAACTGCTATCTTTATTTTTTTAGTGTATTTGACTTGAGAATATTTACAATGGTATAATAAAATCGGTGATAAAATGAGATTAAAGCATGTAAAAAATGCAGAGATATTCGTTGAAAGATCTCCTTATGTTCTTTTAGATCCAGAGAAGTATAAGGGGAGATATGAGGAAGTTTTTAAAAATACAAATCCCATTTATATCGAAATTGGAATGGGCAAAGGAAAGTTTGTGATTGAAAACGCTAAAAAATATCCTCATATTAATTTCATAGGGATAGAAAAATATGATAGTGTTTTATTAAGAGCCATTCAAAAACTAGAAGACGAAAATCTTCCTAATTTAAGACTGATTCGAATGGATGCCATCAGTATTGATCAAATATTTAATCAAGAAATAGATTTAATATATTTGAACTTCTCCGATCCATGGCCTAAAGATCGTCATGCTAAAAGGAGATTATCTAGTTTTTCATTTTTACAAAAGTATGACAAAATTTGTAAATCAAAAAAACATATTATTATGAAGACTGATAATAGGCATCTTTTTGAATATTCTGTTTGTTCATTTACAGATTATGGGTATCATATTAAAGATATTTCATTAGATTTATATAAAGATATATATCTGGATAATATTGCAACAGAATATGAACAAAAATTTCATAATCAAGGATATCCTATTTATAGAATTGAAGTAGAAAAAAAATAAGTTTACATATTTTGACATTTTTAGAAGAAAAACTTTTGAATCTAAAAAAAATTTGATATAATATAGCAAGAGTGGTGAATTATGAAAAAAATACTCACAATTATTATGGCGATCATTTTTTTATCGGGGTGTACAATTGTTAGAATTGATACAGAGAACATTGATAACATAGTAAATGTTGTTTTATCAAAACCCAATCGCCTATACAATAGAATAGGCAAAGGATATAAATATTATGTGCCAAGAGGAGTTACTTATATTGATACAGATGAGATGAATGAAAAATTGTATTCAAATGGGATTTATTATTATTTGTATGTGGACGCTATTAGCTATTTTTATAAAAAAGATACAGATTATAAAGAAAATAAAAAATCTTACTACTCTAGAAAAATTAATAAGAATGGTAAAAAGGGATATTTAGAAATTAATCAAATTGGAAAGGATAAGTACTTAATTGAATTTTTGTATAATTATGCAAAGATAGAAGTAGTTGCACCAGAAAGTGAGATACGAACAATTATCATGAATGCTTCCTACATTTTATCAACAATAAAGTTTAATAACAATGTAGTAAAATTAATGCTAAATGATGAATATTTTATCCGAAAAGAGGAAAAATATGATGTGTTTAGCACAAAAAAACAAAACAATTACTTTCTAGAATATGTAGAAAAAAGTACAGAGGAAAATAAGTAGAGGTGAAAAAAATGGGATTAATGAGTAAATTCAAAAATATGTTCACAGAAGAAATAGAAGAAGAACCAATCAAAAAAGAGGTAATTCAGGTTGAAATACCAGCTCCATCCAAAACAGATAAGGAAAAAGCGGTTGATTTTGTAGACTCTTTAGTACAAATAAAGGAAGATCCGAAGATGGAAGTAGAAGAGGCATTGCCAAAGGATAAAAAGGAAGAGAAGTTTACATTTCCAGTTTTCTTTGATGATAAAGATTTTGATACATTAGAAAAACCAAAAAGAGAAACACGATCAGAAAAGAAAGTGGAACCTTATGGAGGTGCTAAAACACTTGATACACCAAAAGAAAAACCACATGTGTTTAAGCCTACACCAGTAATATCTCCAATCTATGGAGTATTAGATAAAAACTATAAGAAGGAAGATATTACAAATCGGAGTGAAAATACAGAAGCTTATAAAGAAAATCATTCTGTAAATGTTGATGATATTCGTAATAAAGCGTATGGAACATTAGAGGATGATTTAGAAAATACACTTTTACATAATGACTTTTATGAAGGGCCAACACTTTATAAATCAGAAAAAGATATGTTCTCTGAATTTGATTTATTAGAGGATCCCGTTGTAACAAAATCAGAAGAGGATCCTATGAATTTTGATTTTCCTAAATTAGAGAAAGAACAAAGTCATTTAGAAAAAGAAGAGAATAGAAATGATGAAATTGTGATTCCAACGTTTGAACAAGATGAAGATGTAAAAAAGGAAACGGATGATTTATTTGATTTAATTGACTCTATGTATGAGAAAGGGGAATAAAAATGTGGTGTCTGGAACAAACATTGCCAGTCATAATTTATATGTTACTGATTATACTATTAATGGTTTTAATCATTTTCGTAGTCAAAGCGAACTATTTAATAAGCAAAATAGATAAGTTAGTGGACCATGTAAATGAACGAGTAAATAGTTTAGATAACTTATTTAGTATGATTGATAATGTTACGGATGGTTTTGCATCTATCAGCAACCGAATTACTAGTATTTTAACAATGGGGGTTCGTCATTTATTTAAAAAGAAAGAGGATGATACGCATGAGTAAAAAAAGAAAAAGTGGTACTGGAAAATTTATAATTGGTGCTTTAGCAGGACTAGGGATGGGTATTTTATTTGCCCCTAAAAAAGGTGCAGATACTAGAGCTGATGTAAAAGAAAAATTAGAGGATTTAATAAGTAAGGTAAAAGAAATAGATGCAAAAGAAATAAAAGAACAAATTGAAGTAAAAATTGAAGAATTAAAAATGGATTTAGAAGATCTAGACAAAGAAAAAGTATTAGAAATTGCAAAGAAAAAAGCCAAACAAATACAAGATAAAGCTGAGGAAATAGTAGATTTGGCAATTGAGAAAGGAACACCTGTTTTAGAAAAAGCAGCAAGTTCTGTTAGAGAAAAAGCAATTATTATGACAAAAGATGTACTGAAAAAATTAGAATCAAAATAATATGTTCTCATTTCAAATAATAAATAAGTCATTTTGAAAACTTATTTATTTTTTATTTTCAAAAATTCAAATATAATATGTCATTTGAAAATTGCTGAAAAATATGGTACACTAGTAATGATTTAAAAAGAGGTGTTGTTATGGATCTAGTTATTTTAATTGTTTTGTTAATGGTTGTGGTATTAGCATTTAAAAAATTCAGTAGTTTTGTTTACTGTATGGTAATTATAGATTTATTTTTACGGATTCTAACACTCATTAGAATCAATTTAGCTATTCCTGAACTTACGCATTTAATTGTAAAATATATACCTGAGTCTATTCCTGCGATTTTAGCAAAATATTCATCTGGGATTTTTTATACAGTTCTTATGTGGGGGTATATTATTTTATATATTATATTTGAATGGTATATTATTCGAACATTTTTAAAGAAGAAGTAGTTATGTATGAAAAAGTTGTTTACAAAGATTTTAATAGATGTTTTTCTAATTATTATAGCTATTTTCTCATTTCGAGAAAGTAGTTTTATATTTTGTGGAATAGGTATTATTTATTTAGGTATTATTTTATATCGGTATTATAATAAAAAATAAAAAAGTATGTAAGAAACAAATATGTTTCTTTTTCTTTACAAACAAATGTTTGAGATGCTATAATAAATGTGGTGAGAATATGTATGAATATATAAAAGGTATTGTAGTAGCAGTCGATAGCAATGCTATAATATTAGAAGTAGCGGGAATCGGGTACTGTATTTTTACAGCTAGTCCTTATTCTTTTGAAATAGGAATTGAGTATAAATTATATGTATATCAACATGTGAGAGAAGATGAAATAAGTCTTTATGGTTTTAAAACAAAGGAAGAGAAGGATCTATTTTTAAAACTTACTTCCGTAAAAGGATTAGGATGTAAAATGGCTCTTCCTATTTTGGCTTCTAATGTATCAGGTGTAATAGATGCAATTGAAAGGGAAAATATTTTATATTTAAAAAAATTTCCTAAAATTGGTGATAAAGTTGCAAGGCAGATCATATTAGATTTAAAGGGAAAATTGGTAGAGCCAAATCAGAATGTAAATACTTTAGACTCTTTTTCAGAACTGACATTGGCATTAAATAGTTTAGGATATAAGAGTGCCGATATTAAAAAGATTTTGCCAAATATTCAGGTTGATTTAGATATACAAACCCAAATAAAAGAAGCCTTGAAATTATTATTGAAGTAGTTATGTATAAAATATTGATTAGATAGATGGAGAGGAAATCATATGGATGATAGAATTGTAACAAAAGAAAAGTTAATAGATGATGAAGATTTAGCACTTCGCCCAGAAACACTTTGTGAATATATTGGTCAAAAGGAAGTAAAGGAAAATTTAGATGTTTTTATAAAAGCTGCTAAAATGAGGGATGAATCTTTGGATCATGTTCTTTTATATGGTCCACCAGGACTTGGAAAAACAACACTATCTTATATTATAGCGAACGAGATGGGAAGTCATATTAAAACAGCTAGTGGACCTTCTATTGAAAAAAGTGGTGATTTAGCCTCACTTTTATCAACACTTGAACCAGGGGATGTTTTATTTATTGATGAAATTCATAGAATTCCCCGATTTATAGAGGAAATTCTATATCCTGCAATGGAAGATTTTGTGTTAGATATTATAGTAGGCAGTGATGCAACGTCACGAAATATTCGTATTGATTTACCACCTTTTACCCTTGTAGGAGCAACCACAAGAGCTGGCGATTTAACATCCCCCTTGCGTGATCGATTTGGTATTATCTCTAAACTAAATTATTATACAGTAGAAGAACTTACTCAGATTGTCAAAAGAACATCTAAAGTTTTAGAATGTAAGATTACTGATGATGCTGCAAATGAACTAGCAACACGTAGTCGAGGAACACCCAGAATTGCTAATCGTCTTTTGAAAAGGGTTCGTGATTTTGCACTTGTTATGGGAAATGGTATGATTGATTTATCAATTACAAAGCTTGCTTTAGATAAATTAAAAGTAGATAGTTTAGGTCTTGATGATACAGATTATAATTTATTAAAAGCTATTATTGAAAGATTTAATGGGGGACCTGTTGGAATTGAAGCACTAGCGTCATCCATTGGTGAGGAGCAAACAACAATTGAAGATGTGTATGAGCCATATTTGTTACAAACGGGTCTTCTAAAAAGGACCTCGAGAGGAAGAGTGGTAACGAAACAGGCCTATGATCATTTACAGATCCCTTATCCAAATAAATTAGAATCATAAAATTTATCCAAAATAAAAATTATTATTGCACGAAATGATTTATATGATATAATAAATACTACCTTTAAGGAGGAATGTAGTAAGTGAAAACAAGTGAAAAGGTTGGTTTTTTAAAACCAAATAATGAAATAGATTATATGCCATATTATGATATGTTTGAATATTGCAAAATGAAAGTGGAACAGTATATATCACTAAATTCTTGTAATAGAATAAAGTTTGAGAATTTTAAAAGTGAATATACCTATTTTCCACCATATTTGGATTTTGTAATTTTTGAAATGGGATATATCCAAATCCAGCCATTTTTACAAGAAGGGTATTATGGATATGGATTAGATGATTCTTATTATATAACCCAAGCAGATAGTCCTGATTATCAGAAAATTCGTAATAGTAATGGTGCCTTTTATTTTTTAAGAGGGAATGATTCAAATTATCAAATTAACGCTGGAAGTATTGTTGAGAATGGTATGATTGATATAAATGGAAATATTTTACATTTATTTTCTGATGGCGATATAGATTCAAATGCTTGGGGGCATCCAGGGCTTTCCTGTATGGTAATTAATCAGTATATATCTAGATATAAACAAATTTATGAAGCCTATAAACAATATTTGGATGAAACAAATGTGAATATGTATACAATGTTTTTAGTTAGTAATTTAGCTTTTGGGCAAGTTTCAACTAGAAGAAGTCATAGTTGTGTTATATTAAACCCCAATTGCTTTACCAAATCACAAATTCAGTCTGCCTATGCTATTCAGGAATATTATGGTTCCTCAATTTTACCATGTGGCAGTAAAGATGAACAGAATAAAAAAAACACCAAAAAATTAATTTATACGATTTGGGGTGACAAAATTGAAAACTGATGATTTTGACTATGATTTACCTGAAGCGTTAATTGCCCAGACGCCCCTAGTAGAAAGGGATGCTTCAAAATTATTAGTGTTAGATAAAGGTACAGGTGAAATAGAACATAAGAATTTTAGTGATATTATAAACTATTTGCATAATGGTGATGTTTTAGTTTTAAATGATACAAAAGTAATACCTGCTAGACTTTATGGTATCAAGGAGGAAACAGGAGCCTTTATTGAAATATTGATGTTAAAAAATCGAGGCGATGATGTATGGCAGTGTTTAGCGAAACCAGCTAAAAGAATTCAAGTAGGAACTGTTATTACTTTTGGTGAAGGTAAGTTAAAGGCAAAGTGTGTTGAAGTAAAAGAAGATGGAATCCGTTTTTTTAAATTATTATATGAAGGAATTTTATATGAGATTTTAGATGAATTAGGTGAGATGCCACTTCCTCCTTATATACATGAAAAATTAGAAGAAAAGAATCGTTATCAGACTATTTATGCTAAAAATAGTGGAAGTGCTGCAGCACCCACTGCAGGTTTACATTTTACTAGAAATTTACTAGAAAAGTTGGAACAAAAAGGAGTGGAAATTTATTATATTACACTTCATGTAGGGCTTGGAACTTTTAGACCTGTAAATGTTCAGGATGTTACCAAACATAAGATGCATAGTGAATTTTTTAGCATGAGTGATATAGTAGCAAATGCTCTTAATAAAGCGAAACGTGAAAAAAGAAAAATTATAAGCGTTGGAACTACAACTACCAGAACGCTTGAAACTATTATGACTCAATATGGGCAATTTAAGGGATGTTCTGGATGGACAGATATTTTCATTTATCCAGGTTATACTTTTAAGGCAGTCGATCAATTAATTACCAATTTTCATTTGCCTAAATCGACTTTAATAATGCTCGTAAGTGCTCTTGCAGGAAAAGAAAAAATTATGCATGCTTATAGAGAAGCTGTAATGCATCAGTATCGCTTTTTTTCTTTTGGGGACTCCATGTTTATTAAATGATCATTTAATATCTGTTTTTTAAATTGTATGGGACATTATCAAATGAGGAATATTAAAAATTCTAAACGTAATGAATGATTGTTAGACTTACAAAAATTATGGAATAAATTTTAGTCCATAATTTTTTGTTTAAATTTTTTTAATAATAGAATGAACAAAATAGATTGCTTCCACTCAAGAATTTTAAAGAACTTTATCTTATTATAAATTCATGATATACTCATATTAGGTGAAGATATGAAAAAGGTAAGTAAAATTATAATATCCATTATGATATTAGGTTGTGTTTTTTTATTCTGTGTTTTGGGAATACCCTTTTTGCTTAGACATTTGGGAGAAAATTATACAACTGGTTATGTGGCAAGTGATCAATTATCAGCAGTTTTATATGATGAAAACTATCAACAAAAAGGTACTCTTATAAGAGGAACAAAAGTTCAAATCAGTACTAAACAATATAATCATGACAATGAAATTTATAAAAAAATATCGATGAATGGAGAAAAATATTACATGAAAGAAAATTCTCTTACAAGAGAGAAGAGTGATATTGTAAAAGAAAAAGAAATCTATGTAAGAACCCCCGCAGTCATTTATTATCACCAAGATACACCAGATATTTTAGTATCAGCAAAAAAAGGAGATGCCTTAAAGATTTTAGGATACAATACTTTATTAAAAGATGGGCAAGTTGATATGTATAAAGTCCAGTATGACAAAAATAAAACAGGATATATTTATGCCAAGTATACTGTAAGAAATAAAGAGGATGCTCTTTTACCATATAACGAAAATGGAATTTATGATATTCATAAGGAAAGAGGGGATCAATTTGGTGGGGGAAGTGCTGCCAATTTGGATTATTATAAAGAAGATAAAATAAAGATTCCTGAAAATGAGATGCCCAAAGAGGCAAGAACGATTTATATTAATGCAACATCTATTAAAAAAATGGAAGATTATATTGTATTTGCCAAACAAAATAATATCAATGCTTTTGTAATTGACGTAAAAGAAAATACAATTCCAGCTTATCCATCAGAAGTTATGCAGGATTTATCCCTTAGTAATTATAAAAAAGCAGTCAATACAAAGGAAGAATATAAAGTACAAATTCAAAAAGCAAAGGATGCAGGAATCTATATTATAGGTAGAATTACAACATTTAAAGATCAATATTATGCACTAGATCATGAAGAGGATGGTATTTTAGATACGAGAACAGGAAAATTATTTGCACATAATCATTCATATTGGCCAAGTCCCTATAGTAGAAATGTATGGGAATATAATGTTAAGATAGCTCTAGAAGCAGTGAAAGAATTTGGTTTTCATGAAATTCAATTTGACTATATACGTTTTCCAGATCGTGTATCACAACTTGAGGAAAGTGGTGTAATCGATTTACGTAATATATATCAAGAAGATAAAGCATCTGCAATTCAGCAATTTTTAATGTACGCTAGAGATGAGTTACATAAAGTAGGTGCTTATATATCTGCTGATGTATTTGGAGAAGCTGCAAATCAGTATGTAACTGCATATGGGCAGTACTGGCCTGCTATATCAAATGTCGTAGATGTGATTAGTGCGATGCCATACCCAGACCATTTTAATAAATATGAATTTGGGTTTGAAAAGCCTGTTTGGACCATTCCTTACGAACTTTTAAAAACATGGGGAACCAATTATGCTGCAGTTCGGCAAAGTGAAACACCATCTCCTGCGATTGTGAGGACATGGATTCAAGCCTATAATACTATTGCAGAACCTTATATTGTCTATGATACATCTAAAATATCAGACCAGATTAAAGGACTTTATGAATCTGGTCTTACAGGAGGCTATATTACATGGAATTCAGGTTCGAGTATAGATAAATATAAACAAATTGCTAAAGCTTTTCAAAAGGAGTATATACATGAATAAAATAGTTTACATAGAAGATAAGAAATATAGATTAAAAAAGGATTATAAAAATGCTTTTTCAAAAGAAGAATTAGATGCAAAATGGACCGATTATTTTGAGCCTTATGATTATATTGTTGGAGATTATGCTTATGATAAATTAAGACTGAAAGGTTTTTGTAAAAAGGAAAATGTTAAGTTTAATGATATAAATACTAAAGATAAAATAAAAAATTACCTAAAAGAGGATTGTGCCTATGAATGTAAGTATTTTATTTTAGAAAAAGAGAATTCAAAGGAAATGATTTGAATTTTTTTATACCGTAAAAATAGATCTATCATATAATTGATTATGAAAATATAGATCATTTGTCTCTTTTTCTTTTTAAATAGGTAGTTTATCTTAATTTCATAAAATTACCATAGAAAAAAACTAGAATTAATGATATAATATTGTATGATTGGAGGCTAGATGATGCAGATAAATGAGCTTTTAAACAAATATTTAAAAGATTTAGAGATTATAGATACTCTTTGGAGGTCTCTTTGACTTTCCATCTAAAGAGAAAGAAATAGAGTCCTTAGAAAAAATAATGGCATCTCCATCCTTTTGGAATGATAAAAAAGAAAGTGGAAATGTACTATCTAAAATCAATCGTTTAAAAGGTGAAGTCAATCAAATTAGTGTTTTAAAAAAAAGTATTGAAGACTATATAGAAACACTTAATTTGTTAAAAGAAGAATATGTAGAGGAAATGAAAGTTTGGATTGAAGAGGAATATGAGGATATTCACAATCTGGTTATAGAAGTGCAGACCTTACTTTTGTTAAATGATTCTTATGATACTCATGATGCAATTATTGAAATACATTCGGGAGCTGGAGGGACAGAATCGTGTGATTGGGCTTTTATGCTTGCAAGAATGTATCAAAGGTATGCGGAAAAAAAAGGATATAAAGTTGAAAAAATAAGTGAATTACCAGGCGAAGAAGTTGGATATAAATCAATTTCTATGATTGTTCATGGAGAATATAGTTATGGATATTTAAAAAACGAAAAAGGTGTTCATAGACTTATTCGACTTTCTCCTTTTGATTCTGGGAATCGTAGACATACTTCCTTTGCATCGGTAGAAGTGACTCCTGTATTTGAAAATGATGATATAGATATAGATATTCTTGAATCTGACTTACGAATTGATGTATATAGAAGTAGTGGTCATGGTGGACAAGGTGTGAATACAACAGATAGTGCTGTTCGTATTACTCATTTACCTACTAAGATTGTAGTAACTTGTCAAAATGAGAGAAGTCAAATTAAAAACAAAGAAACAGCTATGAATGTACTAAAAAGTAAACTTTATGAATTAGAATTGGAAAAGCGAGAAGCGAATTTAAAAGCCATAAAAGGAAGTCATATGGAAACTTCTTTTGGCTCACAAATTCGAAGTTATGTGATGCATCCATACTCTATGGTTAAGGATCATAGAACTTTGCTTGAAAATAGCAATGTGGAAAAAGTACTCGATGGAGGATTAGAAGAATTTATTGAAGCCAATTTAAAAAGGGGGTGAAAAAGTGTTCTTTCATAAAAAAGTCAATGCTGAAGACATTATAAAGAGTGTTTATAAAACGAATCGCTTACAAAGATATGCCTCTTTTTTATTAGGAATATTTATAGTGGCTGTAGCTTATAATCTTTTTGTTCTTCCATCTGATGTTGTATATGGAGTTGGTGGAATTGCAGTAATGGCTAAAAAAATTTGTGGAGCTTCTCCTTTTATTGTTATTTTAGGAAGTTCTATCTTATTGCTTTTATTAAGCTATTCTTTTTTAGGAAGTAAGAAAACAACAACTTCTATAGTTGGATCTCTATTATATCCAATATTTGTGAAACTTACAGAATTTATACCAGAATATATCAAGCTTGAAAATGCTGATCCTCTTTTGATTGTAGTAGTTGGAGCGGTGGCAACTGGATTTGGTTTAGGACTGATTTTTAAATCAGGATTTACAACTGGGGGAACTGATATATTAAATCAAATGGTTTCAAAATATGGAAAAATGTCAATTGGAAGTGCAATGCTTTTTACGGATGGTCTTATTATTATATTAAGTGGTTTTATCTTTGGTATTATGAAAGTCATTTATTCTTTAATCTCACTTTATATTATTAGTATTATGTCCGATAAGGTAATTATTGGGATCTCTCAGTCAAAAGCTTTTTATGTTATTACAGACCATGAAACAGATGTGAAAAAATTTGTATTAGATCATCTTTCTCATGGTGTCACAATATTTGATGTAAAAGGTGGATATACAGGGAATCATCAGAAAATGATTATGTTTATAGTTCCCACAAAAGAATATTATTTAGTTAAAGAAAGTATTATGAAAATAGATCCCAAAGCGTTTTTTGTTGTAACCGATGCCTATGAGGTGTCTGGAGGAGAGTAGGTGTAAGTATGAATGTAATAAAAATGAGTCATGTTAAAAAAATTTATAAAAATGGGGTGACAGCTATTTATGATTTAGATTTAAATATTGCTAAAGGAGATTTTGTCTTTGTAATTGGTCCAACAGGATGTGGAAAGTCAACACTAATTAAAATGCTTTATAGAGAAGAGAGACCAACAAGTGGTTCAATTAATGTTGGTGGTGTAGATGTTGCGAAATTAAAGAATCGGAAGGTTTATATGATTCGTAGAAAAATTGGTGTAGTTTTTCAAGATTTTAAACTTTTGCCAAAATCAACAGTTTATGAAAATGTGGCTTTTGCACTAGAGGTTTATGGCCTTCCAAAAGATGAAATTTATAATAAAGTCATTAAAGTATTAGAGTTAGTTGGACTTAAACATAAGGCTAAAAATTATCCAACAGAGTTATCTGGTGGAGAACAACAAAGAGTAGCAATTGCTAGAGCGATTGTAAATGGGCCAAAAATTTTGATATGTGATGAACCAACGGGAAATCTTGATGAAAATACAAGTATGGAAATAATGGAAGTATTGGATGCAATTAATAAGCTTGGAACAACTATTATCATGGTAACGCATGATACAGATATTGTTAACCGAATGAAAAAAAGAGTGATTCTTTTGAATTCTGGTAGAATTGTAAAAGATTATAAAGAAGGGACGTATAAACATGAAAGTATTTAGAATATTTTTTCGAAATGTAAGAGATTCTTTTAAAAGTGTATTTCGTAATTTTTCTCTGTCGCTAGCGTCTATTTCTTGCATTACCATTACATTACTTGTTGTATCTTTAGCTATTGTTCTTTCCTATAATGTTAATAATATAGCAGGTTTAGTAGAAAAAGATGTTACAATTGTTACGTTTTTAAAGGTTGATATTACAGAAGAAGAGAAAGATGCTGTTGAGCAAGAAATAAATGGAATTGATGGAGTAGAATCTTATCAATTCCAATCGAAAATGGAAATTTCTAAGGAAATGATGGAATCCTCTGATACCTTTAAGAATATTATGGGATCATGGTCTGTTGATGAAAGTCCGATTCAAGATACTTTTCTTGTGAAAGTAGATGATATTAATCATATAGGAAAAGTTGCATCTAAAATCGAAAAAATAGAAAATGTTGGACTTGTAAAATATGGAAAAGGTATGGTAGAACAACTGATTTCTGTTTTTGAGGTCGTAAAAAAAGTGAGTATTTTTGTTGTTTTGGCTTTGATTTTAGTTACAGCATTTTTGATTTCTAACACTATTAAAATAACCATCTTTTCTAGAAAAAGGGAAATCGAAATTATGAGGCTTGTTGGAGCTTCTAATATTAATATAAAAATTCCTTTTATTTTCGAAGGTTTATTTTTAGGAATATTAGGATCTATTGTCCCTATCATTGTTACAACATATGGATATACAGTACTTTATAGTAATTTTGATGGTCAAATATTCTCACCATTTATTAAACTGGTTGTGCCTACACCATTTATATATATTCTTTCGGCATTGTTATTGGTAATCGGTATGTTAGTTGGTATGTTTGGAAGTTATAGAGCTGTTCGGAAACACTTAAAAATATAGAAACATTGTTTTCAAATTTCAAACCGTTTTTGATAACGGCTTTTTTATAAATTTTTAAAAGTATATAGGGTATTTATTATTCTATTATATATTTTTATGTTATAATAAAATTATAAATATAAGATGTCTTTTAAAAAGACAAAAGGTAGGGAGATGAGAATATGAATAGAAAAGGTTTTACATTAATAGAATTATTAGCGGTTATTGTAATTCTTGCAATATTAGCAGTACTAGTTACTCCTATGGTCAATGATACAATTAATAATGCTAAACAGAAAACATTCAAAAATACAGTGGAAGGAATGATTCGAAGTATTCAATTGGATGCATCTGATAAAGATTATTCTGCAGCAAAATATACTGTTGCAGATGGAGTTATATTAGATGAAAGTGGAAATAAAGTTCATACTAGTGGTGGATCCAATGAAAATGGAACAATTCATATCGATGAAGATGGTAATATTACTTTAAGTGTTCATGATAACAAATGGTGTGCTACTAAAACAGCCAGTAATAATAAAATAGAGATGAGTAAATTTGAAGAAGGGGCCTGTGGTGTTATTGAGACTACGAATGGTGCGCAGACAATTATTGACTTAGGAATTACTGAATCTGGAGAGGGCCTTTATGAAAATCCTAAACAAAATGGTGGTGGCTATGTATTTAAAGGTGGTCAAAATAAGAACAATTTAATTTTTGATGACAAATGTTGGTATGTAATTGGCATAGATGGGAATAATCAAGTTAAGCTAATTTTGAATAGAAAAGCTCAAGATGGAAAATGTAGGAGTGATAATGCTACTTATGATTTAAGTGTTGCTTGGAATGGGACACAAAGTTCTTATACGAATTATTGGTTTGATAGCAAAACAACAATGCGAACTACATTAGAATCACTCGCAAATGGACAATCTTTTAATGGATTTTCTATAGAAAATTTAGATAAAGTGGCAAATCATACATGGAATGTGGGAGCTGTAAATGCTTCCATACAATTAGGAGCTCCAACAAATATTTCTTCTATATTAGAACAAGAAAAAAATGGGGGAATTTCTAGTTGGCCAGCAGCAGGCCCCTATCAGTGGCAAAATAAGGTGGGTCTTCTTAATGTAAGTGATGCCATGAATGGTTCTACAATGTCAGTTTGTCAATCAGAATCATGGGGAGATTATCTATTTGCTTATATTCCATATTTCTGTGTTGAACAAAATTCTATCTCTCCATCTGGATGGACCCTTAATGCATATGAATATGATAAGCGGGCTGTAGTTTTCAGTTCAGAGCTGACTAAACATACCTATCAAGAAGAATATTTTGTACCAGTCATATATTTAAATTCTAATGTCAAAATAACAGGAACAGGAACAGTAGATGATCCATTTGTTACGACATAATTATTATTCTTACAGGAGATAGAAAGTGTTTTCTGTCTTTTTTTTGTAAAAATATAACGGTCATAAATATACCTATGTTAAACAATTTAGTTCTTTTTCTTTAAAATATACATATAGTTACATAGGTGATATGTATGAAATATCAGATTGGGAGTTTTGTTACAAGAAAATCTTATGACCATGATTTAGTATTTCAAGTGATTGATGTGATAAATGGAGAGTATATTTTAAAAGGGAAAAGTGTTAGACTTTATGCCGATAGTCCAGAAGAAGATCTTGAGATATATAAAGATCAAAAAGAAGAAGAAGAGCAAGATTTTGTAGCTCGCTTAAAAGAAGTTGATACATTAAATCGTGATGAATACTTTTATTTACCAGGTAAGATTCTACATATAGATGGTGATAAAGAATACTTAGATAGGTGTTTAAAATATTATAAAGACTATAATTTGTGGGCAATTGGTGTTTGCAAGAAGGAAGAAGAAGTACCAGATATGATAGAGCAACTGCTAGAAGAACATAATCCGAATATACTAGTAATTACAGGTCATGATGCCTATTATAAGAAAAAAGGTGCGACAGGTGACTTGTGTGCTTATAAAAATAGTCAAAATTTTGTATCCTCTATTACAGCAGCACGTAAATTTGAAGGTAGTCATGAAAAATTAATTATTATCGCTGGAGCGTGTCAATCCAATTATGAGGAATTGATTAAAGCGGGAGCTAATTTTGCATCTAGTCCTAAAAGAATTAATATCCATGCCCTAGATCCAGCTATTATAGCCCAATCTATCAGTTTGGCCGATATTACAGAGGATATTGATTTAAAAAGAATTATTGAAAAAACAAAATATGGAAAAGATGGAATTGGTGGAATTAAAACTAAAGGAACTATGTATATAGGGTATCCAAGATAGGAGGAATTATGACAATTAGCCAAATTCGAAAGGATTTACGGAATCATGTTGGAAAAGAAGTTACGATCAATTGTAATTTAGGGAGAAATAAATATGAAGAGTATCGAGTCGTAATTAAAGAACTCTACAATAATATCTTTTTAGTAGAAGATGAAAAAAAATTAGGTGTAAAGTCATTTAGTTATACAGATGTAATTACACAAACCATTAAGATTCACTATTAAATGATTGACAAATAATGGTAAAAAGGTATAAAATAAATATGTATACAAGATATACTGGAGGGAGCTGATTTTCTTGAAAATTACATCAGTAAATGTACGTAAAGTTGAAAAAGAAGATAACCGCATGAAAGGAATTGCATCAGTATTAATAGATGATTGTTTTGCTGTTCATGATATTAGAATTATTGAAGGCGATAAAGGACTATTTATAGCTATGCCAAGTCGTAAAACGGCAACAGGTGGTTATAGGGATATAGCACATCCAACAAATTCTGAAGTTAGAAAAATGTTTGAGGATGCTATTATTGAAGCTTATCAAAATGAAGCTTAAAACTCTTAGGAGTTTTTTTGTTTTGACATTTAATGATATATTTGTTATTATAAGTAAAATTTATAGGGGGGATTTTATGGAAATTTATGAAACAAAAGGTATGGAGAGAGGTTTTTTTAAACCATATGGTAAAGATTATAATTCAGTTATATATGTAAATATAAAAGATTCATATTTATATAAAAAATATTTGAATCGTTCACTTTCAAATTTTGGTAACGATATGAAAAAAGCAGAGATTTTAGAGCGTACCACAATTAATGATATATTAAGGCCTCAAAAAAAATGGAAAATCAATAATGAAATAAGTGGTTTTGTATTACCTGATAGTAGAGGATATGAGAGGCTAGACTCTAAAAAGAGACTTATATCTGTAGAACAAAAGTATAATTTTTTATATCAAATTAAAGAAATATTACACCAATTGCATGAAAATGGGATTATCTATGGTAATTTAATTCCTGAGAATGTTTTGCTGAATGGTGAAAAAGTATTACTAGATAATATTATAGATGCACAAGTGGGTTCACTTCCATTTTCAAAATGGCATCATTATATGCGCACTTATTTATCACATGGAGGAAGGATAGATGTCAATCTAGATCATTTTATGCTTAATATTTTTACTCTATATTTATTAAATGATTTAACATATGATGAAATATTGAATTGCGTAGAACTTGCCTTTATCCAAAAATCACATTTTGAGGATGTAATACCTATGGTAGGTATTGGAGAAAATATAGATTGTGAAAATATTTGCTCATATTTACTAACACCTTTACAAGCCAATGATAAATTTATTATCGATGCTTTGCCATCTGATAAAGTAAAATCATTATCATTATAAAGTCATAAAAATGACTTTTTTTCATATCCTTTAATAGGAGGAATATATATGGACAAAGATCATGTACTTACAAATTATAATCATTCAGTAACAATTACAGAACGAAAGAATTTAGTGATAACAGGTGTTAAGAAAATAGAAAGTTTTGATGATGAAGAATTTTTGATGGAAACTAATATGGGATTTATTGTTATAAAAGGAGAAGCATTAGAAATTATTAAACTTGATACCTATCAAGGGAATGTATCTATTAAGGGGACTGTAAATAGTTTATCATATATGGAAAATAAGACAGGCAAAACAAAAGAAGAGGGCGTTTTTAATAAATTATTCAAATGATGAATCTTGAAACACAAATATACTTAATTTTATATTCCTATATCTATGGATTTCTTTTTTCATATATACTGTCTTATACATATCAATATATTTATAAACAAACTGTTATACCTAAAATTATTTTATCTTTTTTATTTGTTTTAAATGCTGTATTTATTTATTTTATTTGTCTTCGAAAAATTAATTATGGAATTTTACATGTTTATTCTTTTTTATTAATTCTTTTAGGATTTATAAGCGAACATTTTATTATCAATTATCTTGATAAGAGAAAGAGAAAATGATATACTAATCTTATCAAGGTAGGTGATGGTGTGGCTTCAAAAACAAAAAGAATCACAAAGGCTTCTAAAAGAAGATTAATGATATTTGGAACACTTTCCTGTGTCATTATGATATATAGTTTATTTAATTTTATAACATATTCCTATAGAATTAAAAAGTTAAGTGATGAACACCAAAAACTGACTGAGCAACTTACAACGTTAAAAGAACGTGAAATAAATTTGAAAAATGAAATTGAAAAATTAAAGGATCCTGATTATTTAGCAAGATATGCTAGAGAAAATTATCTTTATACAAAAGATGGGGAGTATGTTATTAAATATGATGAAAATAAAGAAAAAAATGTTGCAAAGGATAATAAAAATATATTAAGTGAATATAGGGGATATATCATTATGGGAACCATTGTACTTGGGGTTATGATTTTTTATATTTTACGAACACTTGGAAAAGATGAAAAAAAGAAAAGTTGATATTAATAAATAATAAAAAAATCCACAATTTAGTGGATTTTTATAGTTTAAAATCATTTATATCATCATCAAACATATTTTTTCCGTCAAAATATGTTTTTTCATTTAACTTACTTATTTTACTAACTATGTTAGCTGGAAATGATTTTATGAGACTATTATAATCTGTAATAATATCATTGTAATATTTTCTAAGAGCACAGATTTCGGCCTCTGATTCATTTAATCCAATTTCAATTTTTATAAACCCTTCATTTTGTTGTAGTTCTTTATAGCTTTCTTTATAAGTGTTGAAGATATTAATAGCCTCATAAAGTTGTCTGTCTAATTCAAAATTACTTAGTTTCCTAGAACGCAATTTTACAATCATTTCCAATACATTTTTTTCATTACAATTTGATTCAATAATACCAATAGATTTATTTAATAAATCAAAACGTTTCCTTAAAACAGTATCAATGCAGGATTCTGATTCGTTGATTCTTATAATTAAACTTTGAAATTTATTATATGTATTTGCATACCAAATAAGTAGTAAACAAATAATGATAAGAGTAAATAGAATATACATAACCATTAGCATAATATCACCTTAGTTAAGTATAACAGATTATTAGTTATTTTTCAATGAATACACTAGTTTTGTATATATTTTTTAATACTTTCATCGAATACAATATAGTCAACGTAGATATTTGGAATCAGTGTCCAGTGTCCTGTTGCAGGATCGCTTATAATTATATGGTCTCTTCCTGCAGCTTCTAAAATGCCAGAAAAGCGCTTATCTAGCCATTCTTTGGATCCGTTAAAGGTTGCATATACTGTGATTTGAATGGGTTCAACAGCTTTTAAAACATCTTCTATAAAGTCTGTATTATTCATATTGTTGCTACTAGTGTTGATATTGGGAGCCGTTTGTTGGTTTGGAGTGGGAATCCCTCCATAATAAAGTGGACTACCTGGTTCTCCAGGAGTAAATTGTCCTGTTGTAAACATATCATTATTCATAAATATCTCCTTTCATAAAAATATATTAAAAAAGAAGTGCAATTATGATATAATTTAACTGGAGCGTGATTTTTATGAAAGTCAAAGTAGGCATTTCGGCTAGACATGTTCATTTAACAAAAGAAAGTTTATCTATTTTATTTGGTGATGGGTATGAACTTCATAAGCGAAAAAACTTAAATCAGCCTCAGCAGTTTGCTTCTGAGGAAACAGTTACACTTAAAACACCAAAAAGTGAAATTACTGGTGTTCGAATTTTGGGACCTATTCGCTCTTATAATCAGGTTGAAATATCTAAGACGGATGCTATAAAATTGGGTGTTTGTCCACCTATCAGAGATTCTGGTGATATTTTAGAAAGTGCACCAATTACTTTGATAGGACCACAGGGTGAAGTACATCTTCCTTTTGGCTGTATTATTGCATCAAGGCATATTCATCTTACTAAATATGAAGCCAAAAAATATAACCTTTTAGGTAATGAAGTTATGGTCAAAGTTACAAATGAAAAAGGTGGTATTTTGGAACATGTTCATTTAAAAATCAAAGAGAATGCTTATTTTGAAATGCATTTAGATACAGATGATGCAAATGCTCATCTTCTTTCACAAGGTGATGAAGTTGAAATTATAGGAGAAGAAATATGCCAGAATTACCAGAAGTAGAAACTGTAAAAGAGACACTTAAGAAGCAAGTTTTAGGAAAAAAAGTAAAGAATGTGCATATATATTATAAGAACATTATTTCTGCTCCACAAAGTGATTTATTTATAAAAAATTTAATTGGTGAAAAAATAAATGATGTGAAAAGAAGAGGTAAGTGGCTTATGTTCGAATTGGACCATTACTTTTTACTTTCTCATCTCAGAATGGAAGGAAAATATTTTCTTAGGGATATAAAAAGTGCACCTTTACCTCATGAACATGTATCTTTGATATTTACAGATGATACAACTTTACGATATGTAGATACACGAAAATTTGGAAGAATGTATTTATTAGAAAAAGAAAATATCGAGAAAAGAAAACCACTTTGTGAATTGGGGAAGGAGCCTTTTGATGTATCATTAGATCAAAAATACTTACAAGAAAAGTATGAGAAAAAGAGTTTGCCAATTAAAAGTACACTATTAGATCAAAGTATTGTTGTGGGTATTGGAAATATTTATGCAGATGAGATTTTATTTTTAAGTAAAATTGATCCTTTGAAAAAAACAAATAGTCTTACTAAAAAAGAAATGGAAGATATTATTTTCAATATGAGGAAAGTATTAGAAAAAGCGATTACTTTAGGTGGAACTACGATTCGTTCTTATACTTCAAGTGAAGGTGTTCATGGAAGATTTCAAAATGAACTTTATGTTCATAATCATGAAAAAGAACCTTGTCCAATTTGTAAGAATAGTATTGTAAAAATTAAAGTAGGTGGTAGAGGAACCTATTATTGTCCCCAATGTCAAAAATAATGACATTCGTAATAATAATTTCTTGATTTTTATAGAAAAAGATGTTACGATGGTAAGGTGTTAAAAAGGAGGAAGTAGGATTATGAAAAAAACAAAAATTGTTTGTAGTATTGGTCCAGCTACACAAACTTGGGAAGCCTTCAAGGGTCTTGTAGAGGCTGGAATGAATGTGGCTCGTATCAATTTCTCACATGCCACTTTGGAAGAGAGAGCACTAGATGAAGCTTTGGTTAAAAGAGCCAATGAAGAATTGAATGCGAATATAGCTATTTTATATGATACAAAAGGACCTGATTTAAGAACATGTAGCTTTAAGGATGATAAGATTGAACTTATTGCTGGAAATAGGATTCGAATTGTTGAAGAAGATATTGAAGGAACAAGTGAACAAATTTGTTTTAACTATAAAGGAATTATTAAAGATTTAAAAGTTGGAATGGAAATTTTAGTTGATGATGGATTTTATAAATTAATTGTAGAAGAGACAGATACTGATGGGGAAGGTGCTACTTGTCGTATTGTAAATGGTGGTATTATAAAAAGTAGACGTGGTGTTTGTATCCCTGGTATTAAATTAGACATTCCATATATCAGTGAAAAAGATGAAGAGGATATCAAATATGCATGTGAGCACGATGGAGATTTCCTAGCTATTTCATTTGTAAATAGTGCAGACGATATTAGACAGGCGAGAGCATTGTGTGCAAAATATGGGAAACCTAATATGCCGATTATCTCTAAGGTGGAAACACAATATGCTATGGATAATTTGGATGAAATTGTAGATGAATCTGATGTAATTATGATAGCTCGTGGTGACCTTGGAATTGAAACTGGTGTTGAAAACTTGCCTCTATATCAACAAATGATGATTGATAAGTGTCATGCTAAAGGAAAAAGAACGATTATGGCAACTCAAATGATGTATAGTATGAAAACAAACATTAGACCTACTAATGCAGAAGTTACGGATGTATCGAATGCTGTATTAACTGGATGTGATGCCATTATGACAAGTGATGAAACAACTATTGGAAAATATCCAGTTGAAACAGTTCAAAAAATGGCTGAAATTTGTGAAAAAGTAGAAAGTTACTATACATATGAAGATAAATATCATGATGAGAGACAAAGAGATATTACATCTGTCATTGCAGATAGTGTTGTAACAGCTAGTAAAGAGCTAGATACAAAAGTAATAGTAGCAGCTACAATGAGTGGACATACCGCTAGACTTATTAGTAATTTAAGACCTAAAGCTTTTGTTTTGGCAGCTTGTCCAACTGCTAAAACAGCAAAATCTTTAACACTTAGTTATGGTGTATATACCGCTTTAGTGCCAGTATATAACAGCACAGATGAAGTTGTTGCAGATGCGAAAATTCAGGCTCAGAAATTCTTAAATATGAATTCTGGTGATGTAATGGTGATTACAGGGGGATTCCCTAATAATACAGAAATAAAAACAACAAACTTTATGAAAATTGAAAAGATTTAATAAAAAACGATTGATTTTAAAGAGTCAATCGTTTTTAAATGTATTTATATTGATTTGAATGGGAGGCATTTTAAATTCTTTTTCAATTAATTCCTTTTTTTTATTTTCTGGAAGTAGAGTGGCATACACACTTGTTATACGCATTTCCAAATCTAACATAGCATTTTTATAGGAGCCAAAATTTGTAACAATAGGAAGTGTAATTTCCTTCTTTTTTTCGTTTAGATATTTACGCCCTGTTTGATTAAATCCAAGTACGCGAATATATTCTATATGTGAGAATTTCATTGCTTCTTCCTTTGTAAAATTACATAGAATATGAGTAAACATTCTAGAAATTCGATTGTAAGTATACCGTTTTGTTTTTATTTTTTGTATTAAAGATTCTAGCGTTTCAGATTCATAAATATGTTTTTTGATTCTAGAAGCAATCGATTCATCTACTGTTTGAAATTGTTGAAGATTTGATAGATGTAGTAGAATTTGGTATTTTAAAAATGGAAAATAATCCTCATTAAAGTATATATGATTTAAGTGTTTTTTTGTTTCAGAAGGAATATAATAGGTAATATCTTTCCCATCTTTGATAGCATTTCTAATTGCACTTGCACTACTTATTTTTTGTAAATTTAAATTATGATATTCTCCTATTCTTAAAATGGGAATTGGTTTGATTTTACTTTTCTTTTCGTCAATTGCCTTTATATAACCTAAAGCTAGTAAGTCGTTAGGGGAATCAATCATATTTACCTTAAAACAATTAAGAGCTTTGGCACAGGCCGTTGGATAATTAAATCCTTTTTTAATATACTGTTTAATTTTACAGTTATATTCATCATTATGCATTTGTATGGATGCTAATTTTTGAAGTAAATGGATATCAGCACATTCGCTACCAAATACAATCGCCTCAACCTTTAGAGCATCTAATATTTCAATTGCACCTCTAGCAAATATATCAGCACTTTGTGTGGCAAAAGGAAAGGGAAGTTCTATAACCAAATCAATTCCCATTTTCAGTGCGATCTCTGTTTTTTCCCATTTATTTATAATGCTAATTTCACCTCTTTGCATAAAGTGTGAACTCATGATAAGAATAATGGCAGAATCAGGAAATAGCTCTTTTGTTTTTTCTAGATGATAGATATGACCATTGTGAAATGGATTGTATTCACAAATAATACCTACAGATTTCATATTTCACCTCTTTTTTTTAATCATAACATATTATTCTTGTTAAGAAAAGGATTTCATAGAATGTATTAGGGTGCGAATGAAATAGACCTTATATAGATTTTATAATATTAGTTTTAAAAATGTGTTATACCAAGATGAGGAAGGAAATGAAATGAAAGAAAGGGAAAGAATCATTATAAATTATTATTTTGGTTTTCATAATCATAATCGAATGAAACAGTCAAAAATAGCCAATATATTAAGCATTGATTTCTAGAATTACGCTTCGAACTTTAAAAGATATCAAATGCAATTTACAAAATCAGGATATTATAGAAATGTTCTCTTCGCAGAATACGAAAAAAATATATAATATTGTTTCTTTGAATTGATTGTTTTTTTGTAGAAATTTTAGTATAATATTAATGCTTGGAGGTGGAATTTTGGAAATTGATTTATTAAAACTTAAAAATGATTTAATAGACCAGGTTGATATTGATGAGACTTTATCTTTTCAAAAAGAAGACTTAAAAAATACAACGATTTTAGAATTAAAAAATGTACATGTAAGAGGAATGATTACTCGTAGTACAGATCACTATAATCTAAGTTTAATAATTGATGGGGTAATGATTTTGCCATGTGCTTTAACGCTTAAACCAACTTCCCATGCTTTTACAATATCAATAGAGGATGATTTATTGACATTATTTAAAGAAATTGATGAAAATATAAAAAAAATAGAAAATAGTATTGATATTTTACCAATTATATGGGAAAATATATTAATGGAAATTCCCATAAAAGTTGTAAATGACGATGTTTCTTCTATGAAAATAGAAGGAGATGGTTGGAAATTTATAACTGATGAAGAAACAAAAGAAGTTGTGAATTCTGAATTTGAAAAATTAAAGGATTTATTTTAATGAAAAGAGGTGTAGGAATGAAATTAGATTTACAGATGTTTGCAGTACCTTTTAGAAAGGTAAGTAAAACAAGAGGAAGAAAAAGAAGAACGCATTATAAAATTAGTGAAAATGCAACTGTAAAATGTCCAAAATGTGGTGAAGAAGTAAGACCACATAGAGTATGTGCAGCTTGTGGAAATTATAAGGGAAAAGAAGTGATAAAAAAAGAAATAGCTGAATAGTTATTTTTTTTAAAAACATTTACGAACATATGTTTTTGTGATATACTATAAAAAGGGATGGTGTATAATATGAGAAATTTATATATTGATTTTGATGGTGTCATTATGGATACAATAACCAATTCATACAAAATGATAAAAGAGTTAGGTATTGATTTAAATGATAGTGAAAAAGTTATTGCTTTTTATAAAGAATTGAACTGGGAAAAGTTGTTAAATGAAAGCCTAGAAAT
The DNA here is from genome assembly GCA_947576095.1 of uncultured Mycoplasmatota bacterium. Classification (GTDB taxonomy): domain Bacteria; phylum Bacillota_I; class Bacilli_A; order RF39; family UBA660; genus RUG12867. The sequence continues at coordinate 54,383 of CANPPW010000002.1, forward strand.
ACATGATGCATTTGATGAAATAGATAAATTGATTAAAAGTGGGAAGTTTCATGTAAATATTTTAACACATGTTACGTCTTTAAATGAGGCTGAAGCCAAAATTAACTTTGTTAGACAAAAACTGCAAGAAATTTCCATTATTACAGTTCCTAAGTCTATAGATAAAGCACGAATGGTACAGGCTAAAAATTCTATATTAATAGATGATTATATAGGTAATTTGGAAAAATGGAAAGCAGCTGGGGGAATTGGGGTGCGATTTTCAACTAAATTAAATGGAAAAGGATTTCAGGCCATTGCCTATTTAAATCAAATTATTGAACTTGTAAAAGATGGAGAAATGGTGTAATACTTTTGTTTTTTTCCAAGATAATTTATTTTGCATTTTTTTTCTTTTTATGTTAAAATACTCAATTAAGAAATAAAAAGGGAGGCTAGTATGTATATTGAATTTTTAGTAAGGAATAATTTTAGACAAAAATATTTGGATTTATTTGCACAACGGTTTTCTTATGGAAGTTTGACAATAGAAAATGAGATGAATGGATATACAGATACAGAAAGTATAGTAAAAATTTATAATAATAAGATTGCCTTTGAAAAGTTATTAGATGAAAATAAGGAAAGGCTTAATATTGGAGATATTCAGGATGTTGCAAGCACAGTACATCAAAATTTAAAATATTTTTCAGATGGATTTCGTAAGATCAATATTATGGTTCAAGGCGCGCCTTTTGTTCCGCCAGCTCCGGAACAAGTTTATGAAGCTATGTATTATTTATTAAATTCTTATTACAAAATATGGGATTTATTACCTACATTTGAAAGAGAAGCAAGGTTTCATATTGGCTTTATACAAATACATCCTTTTGAAGATGGAAATGGTAGAACTGGTCGAATTCTCATGAATTATAATTTGTGTAAAAATAATAAAGCACCAATTGTTATAGAAAAAAAGGATAGAGGGGTCTATTTTGATTTAATTAATCATAGTGATGTTACAGGCCTGGCACAATTTATTAAAGAAAAATCGAATCAAGAATTAGAAGTTATGATGCAATTATATAGTCAAATATGTGGAGATAATGATATTAATTCTGATATAAAAGAAAATGATCAAAATGTTAAAATATATAATTTACAAAGGAAAGCAGTTTAAAATAGCACTCTATATTGACGAGTGCTATTTTTCGTGATATAATGTAGATATTGGTTATATATAACCAGTTATTTATAAAAAGGAGGTCGTATATATGAATATGCAAAATCCATATGAAGAAAACTTACAAAAACCCCTTGAAAAATATGGTAGAAATATTGTTCAGAACGTAAAAGATGGGAAGGTAGATCCTGTGATTGGTCGTGATGATGAAATTCGTTCAATTACACGAATTTTATCTAGAAAAACAAAAAATAACCCTGTTTTAATTGGGGAACCAGGAGTAGGGAAAACGGCTATCATAGAAGGTTTAGCACAAAGGATTGTGAAAGGTGATATTCCTGATTCCTTGAAAGGAAAAACAATTTGGGAATTAGATATGGGCTCATTAATTGCGGGTGCTAAATATAGAGGAGAGTTTGAAGAAAGATTAAAAGCAGTTTTAAAAGAAGTAAAAGATTCAGATGGTGAAATCATTATGTTTATTGATGAAATCCATATGATTGTAGGTGCAGGCGCTTTAGAAGGGGCAATGGATGCTGGAAATATGTTAAAACCTATGCTGGCACGTGGTGAGATTCATGTTATTGGTGCCACAACTCTCAATGAATATAGAAAATATATAGAAAAAGATGGTGCCTTAGAGCGTAGATTTCAAAAGGTACAAGTGAAAGAACCAACTGTTTTGGATGCAATCACCATTTTAAGAGGATTGAAGCAAAGATTTGAAGTTTATCATGGTGTAACTATTAAAGATAAGGCCTTAATAGCTGCCGCCACTTTATCAGATCGTTATATTACGGATCGTTTTTTGCCAGATAAAGCGATAGATTTGATTGATGAAGCTTGTGCAACAATAAAGGTACAAATGGATTCTGTTCCGACCAATTTGGATACACTTTCTCGTAATATTATGAGACTTGAAGTGGAAAAACAGGCTTTAAAGAAAGAAAAAGATGATATATCACGTAACAGAGTAGAAGAGATTAATAAAAAATTAGAAAAAATGAAGGAAGAAGAATCCCAATTAAGAAAAGAATGGGAAGATGAAAAGCATATTAATGATCAAATAAATGGGAAAAAAGAGGAGATAGAAAAATGTCATTTTAAACTTGAACAAGCTGAAAATGATTATGATTTAGAAATGGCAGCAAAATTGCGGCATGGGACTCTTCCTAAACTAGAAGCTGAATTAGAAGATTTAAAGAAACAAGATATATCAAAACTATTAAGTGATACAGTTGATGAAGAATCGATCGCATCTATTATTTCTAAATGGACTAATATTCCTATTAGTAAATTAGTAGGTACAGAAAGGGAAAAATTATTACATCTTAAAGATAATCTGAAAAAAAGAGTTAAGGGACAGGATCAAGTATTAACACTTGTTAGTGAAGCAATTTTGCGAAGTCGTTCTGGTATTAAAGATCCTAATAAACCGATCGGTTCTTTCATTTTTTTAGGTCCAACGGGTGTTGGTAAGACAGAAGTGGCGAGAAGTCTTGCCTATGAACTATTTGATGATGAAAGACATATGGTTCGGATTGATATGAGTGAATATATGGAGTCACATAGTGTATCAAGACTTGTTGGAGCTCCTCCAGGATATATAGGATATGATGAGGGAGGACAACTGACAGAAGCTGTTAGAAGAAATCCTTATAGTATTGTTTTGTTTGATGAAATTGAAAAAGCTCATAAAGACGTTTTTAACTTACTTTTACAAATTTTAGATGATGGTAGAATTACAGATTCACAAGGAAGAACAGTTGATTTTAAAAATACAATCATTATTATGACATCTAACTTAGGTAGTGAATATATACTTGAAAATAAAAATGAAGCGAAAGAACTGGTGATGAATGAATTAAGACATACCTTTAAACCTGAGTTTTTAAATCGTATTGATGAAATTATTTTATTTAATTCACTAGAAAAAGGTATTGTTTATGATATTTTAAATAAAATTATTTCGGAAATTGAACAAAGATTATCAGATAAAAAAATAAAAATTGTATTAGATGAGAAAGCTAAAGATTATATTATTGAAAGTGCTTATGATGAAAGATATGGTGCAAGACCAATTAAGCGTTTTGTTTCACGGCATTTAGAAACCTTAATCGCCAAAAATATTATTGCTAGTCAAATTCATTTTGGAGAAACGATTCGAGTAAGTGCTAATAAAGAAAATTTGATATTAGAGGGGAAATAGCCCTCTTTTTATATAGATTTTTTTTGCATTTTAGTATATAATGGTAACCATAAATGAGGTGATATAATGTTTGAAAATTTGGGTGAAAGATTAACTCGTGTAGTGGATAAAATGAGAGGATATGGAAGGATTACAGAAGAAAATGTAAGTGAAATTGTAAGAGAAATAAGACTTGCATTATTAGAAGCTGATGTAAATTATCAGGTTGTAAAAGAATTTGTTGCAAATGTAAAGCAAAAGGCTTTAGGAGAAGAAGTAAATAAAAGTTTAAAACCTGGTGAAGTTTTTGTCAAAATTGTAAAAGATGAACTTGTCGAATTATTAGGTGGAGATAGTGCACCTCTTTATGTAAATGGTAATCCTAGTATTTTGATGCTTGTAGGTCTTCAAGGAAGTGGAAAAACAACAACAATTGCTAAATTAGCAAATTATTTAAGAAAAAAAGAACACAAAAAACCACTTTTAGTTGCATGTGATGTATATAGACCAGCTGCAATTGATCAATTAAAGCAATTAGGGAGAGAACTATCAATTCCTGTATATGATGAAGGAGCAGGAAATCCTATCGAAATTGCCACTCATGCAACTAATTTTGCAAAAGAAAATGGATATGATTATATATTAATTGATACTGCAGGAAGACTTCATATTGATGAGAAACTTATGAAAGAGCTTTCTGATATTACAGATGTAATTCATCCACAAGAAACTATACTTGTCTTAGATAGTATGACAGGACAGGATGCTATACATGTAATTGAGGGATTTCATGAAAAGTTACAGTTAACAGGTGCTATTTTGACAAAGTTAGATGGGGATACAAAAGGTGGAGTTGCTCTTTCAGTGCGCCATTTAACAAATGTTCCTATAAAATTTATTGGTGTAAGTGAAAAATTAGATGGACTTGAACCTTTTCATCCAGACCGAATGGCTTCTCGGATTCTGGGCATGGGTGATCTTCTTTCTATGATCGAGAAAGCCGAAAATATTATGGATCAGGAAGAGGCTTTTGAAGCAGCCAAAAAGATGAAAAATGGAAAATTTGATTTAGAGGATTTTCTTGTGCAGTTTAAGCAAATAAAAAAATTAGGTCCTTTAGAAAATTTGATTAAGATGATTCCAGGTGCATCGAAACTAGGACTTCAAAATGTGAAAATTGATCCTAAAGATATTGCCCATATTGAAGCGATCATTCTTTCTATGACCCCTTATGAAAGAAGACATCCTGAGGTGTTAAAAGCTTCTAGGAAACAGAGAATTGCAAAAGGAAGTGCGAGAAGTGTTGAAGAAGTAAATCGCCTTTTAAAACAATTTGAACAAATGAAAATGATGATGAAAAAAATGCAAAATGGAAATTTTAAGATGCCATTTTGATTGTAAAAAATTTCCTAAGTAATAGGAGTTTTTTTTATCGTGGATATATAAAAAATAATCAGAATCAGGCTTTTACCATATGCATTCTTATCTTACGTTCATATGATAGATTAGATAGGAGGAAGTATTATGTTTGGAAGAAGATGTTGTAATCGCCAAAACATGGGATTTGGTTATGGAAACCAAGGTATGAATACTATTACAGAAGGTCAGGTTGTAGAACCAACTATTACAAAATGTGTAGAACAAGAATGTTATCATGAAGTACCACACATTTGCCCAATTCATACTCATGTAATTAAACGCGATATTTACAATCATACTTACACTCCACAATATTCTTGCTCACAAGAAAATCAAGTTGTGAACAACGATTGTGGTGGATGTTCTGGTTTTGCTAACTAAGAGTACTTAAATAAGTAGTTGATTCACTTAAGAGAATAGAAAAAATCTATTCTTTTTTTTGCAATTTCAAGTTATATTCAAAATTTTGAAGTTTATAGCTGGAATGTTTTTGTGTAAGCAAAAGAATTAAAATACTATAATAATTATAAATTAGAATATACTATTTCTTTTGTTTTTTTATGGTGTTTTTTCAAAGTTATTTGTTTTATATAATCAATTAAGTAATTTTGATACTTTGAAAATGAGAAATAATCAATTATTCATTCAACTCCATACTACTTGTTGGATTACTCTTGTCTCATGTTCCAACATTTTTGATGAAAACATTGCATTTTTTATATCACTGTGTTATTATAAGTGAAGTTTCTTGCTTTATATAAAAGGAGGTAAGCATATGGAAGAGAAAGAATTTTATTTATATAAATCTGATGAAGAGTTATATGTAAATAAGGTTATATATGATCAAAAAAAATTCATGGAGTGGATTAATGATACTTCATTACGTTTAGGAGCTACTACTGAAAATGTGATAGAAGGAGGGCCAGAATATAATCATGCAAAATTAAACAGATTTAGAATGGAAAGAATTAGACGACCTCATTATTTTATACTTCAGCGTGATTTTTTAGGAAATTATAAAAAAGATTCGATACCTGGTTCTTTTAAAATTTATCATGATCCTACTATTATTAAAAAACTTTTAGCAGTTCAATATAGGAGTCCCATATATGAAGTTGAATCAAGAGATATGATGGGGGAACTTGATATCAAACATTATAGTATGTATGATGAATTTAATTTTTACTATCTTTATCAATTTCTATATGATTTTGATGGTTTAAAACATCCTGAATATCTAGAGCTTGTAAAAGAGTATTTGAAACAATTTCAGTTTATAGAGACGCAAGAGACGATTATGCTTAAAGATTATCCAAGAAATAGTGATTATCAGTGGTTCATGTATAAAAGATCTGTAGCTTGTGCTAACCAAAAAATTTTATCTTTACGAGACATGAATTAATATGTAAAACATCTTATAAAATAATGAAAATAAGATGTTTTTTCTAATTACTAAAATATATTATAAAATAAGAGTATAAGAATTACATGGATAAACTATACTTTTTAGATGAAGAAAAATATAAGATTTCTTTTTTAGAATCTATGATATAATAAATTTTAAAAGGAGTGATTCTGTGGAAAAAGGTATCAAATTAACAAAAGTAGATTTTATTATTTTAATCGTAATTGTATTATTTTATGGAATATTTTCTTTTTATCATTTGGGTTCTTTTGATAATCCCAATAGCTTTGTTACAGGAGGAACATATACCTTTTCTCTTACAGAATCTATGAATATTGATAAAATGAGATACTTTGTTGGAAATGAAATGGAATTTATTAAGGTATCTTATTCAGTAGATGGGAAATCTTATACAGAAGTAAAAACTATCAAGGATAAATATGCTTTTTCCTGGAATGATTTTGAAATAGGAGATAAAATTAAAAATATCCGATTGGAATTGTCTTCAAAAACAACATTAGGAGAAATTGCTCTTTATAATACAAAAGAAGAGATAGTAACATTACAATCAGATTCTACAAAAGCTCTCAAAATGATCGATGAAAGGCACACTGTTCCTAAGCAGATTAGTCATTTGAATAGTACCTATTTTGATGAAATTTATTTTGCGAGAACTGCTTATGAATATGCAAACGGACTTCCAGCTTATGAATGGGTCCATCCACCACTAGGAAAACTATTGATGGCTATTCCTATAAAATTAGGTAAAATGGCTCCTTTCTATTACCGATTTATGGGGAATGTAGCAGGTATTTTAATGCTTCCTGTTTTGTATATATTAGCCAAAAGAATGTTTAAAAAAACAAAATATGCTCTTTTTGCGACTTTACTTTTATGTTTTGATGGATTTCATTATGCACATACTAGAATGGCAACAGTAGATAGTTTTTTGGTATTATTTATCCTATTATCTTTTCTGTTTATGTATCAATATCTGCTAAGTAAAAACAAATCATTGAAACATAGATGTTTTCAACTCTTTTTATCTGGATTATTTATGGGACTTTCTATCTCTGTCAAATGGACAGGTTGTTTTGCCGCTATGGGACTTGCTATTTTATTTTTTATCGATTTTTTTAAACGGTATAAGAAAAAAGATGATTTTAGGAATGAAGGAAAAGATGTTATTATTTATTGTACTTTATTTTTTGTAATCATTCCTATTATCATTTATATCGCTTGTTATTTATGTTTTCCTAATATGTATTATTTTCAGGTAAGAAATACAAGAGAACTAGGTTTTATTATGAAAAATATGTTTGATTATCATGCAGGATTAAAAGAGCCTCATCCTTTTTATTCTGCTTGGTATACATGGCCTCTTATGCTGAAACCAGTTTGGTATTATGTAGGATATTATGGAAACTTAAAGGCAACTATTAGTGGATTTGGGAATCCTATTGTATGGTGGCTGGGATTACTTGGAATGTTTTATATGATATATAAATGTTTTCGAAAAGATAAAAGGGCTTTTTGTTTACTGATTTTCTATATATGTTTGCTTATTTCTTATTTTAAAATTAGTAGGGGAATGTATTTATATCATTATTTTCCAGCATTGCCATTTGCTATTTTAGGTGCCACTTATCTGATTATGGATATAACAGAGAAGTGTAAAAAAAATTATTTTTATATAGGAATACTAGTTTTTGTAATTTACTTTTTTATCTATTTTTTTAAAGTTATATCAGGAATATGGATAGAACCACAAGCTTTTGAACCATTAAAATGGTTTGATAGTTGGATTTTTTAAAACTGAAAAACACTAGGAGAAATTTTTTAGATATTCTTCTAGTGTTATATTTTTCTCAAAAATGATTTTTGCAACTTCATGTCCTACATATCGGTAATGCCATGGTTCATATTTAAAACCTGTAATATTGGTTTTATTTTTAGGATATCTTAAAATAAAACCAAATTCATGGGCATGGTTTATCATCCAAGAAAATTCTGGAGATTTTTCAAATTCGTCATAATCTTGATTAGAACCTTCCACATCGACGGCAAGACCTGTTTGATGTTCCGAGTGCCCTTTTCTAGCACTACATAAATCAGCATATTCAAGTCCCTTTTCTTTTACATACTGAGTATATAAAGCTTCCTGATATTCATAACTTCTATAAGTTGATGTTGCAACAATACGATATCCTAATGATTTGGCCGTCATGCTTAATTTTTCAAAAGCATCTTTTGCTTCTTTTCTCATAAATTTATCTTCAAATGCATAGGAAATATCTATTTTAGTTAAATCTTTTGGAACATAATTTTTATCTAACTTGTGATTTTTATTAACAAGAACAAGAATATCATTGGGATGATGAATAGGTTCAATATTTTTATAAAAATTCATAATACTATCTCCTTTCATAAGTAAAATTAAAAATAAAATCCATATATATATCTTTGGCATTTTTCCACCTATTATACTGTATGCAAAAAAAAAAGGATTTCTCCTATTTTAAATAAAAGGCAAAATATTCATCATAGGTTATTTTTTCATTTCTTATTTTTTTGGCAATTTCCCTTCCCACATATCGATAATGCCAAGGTTCATAAGCGTATCCTGTGATATCTTCTTTTTCTTTCGGAAACCTTAAAATAAATCCATATTCATGAGCATGATTTTGTAACCAAGTAAAAGCAGGAGAATCTTCAAATGTATCTCTATTTGTTCCAAAACCAATAATATCTAAAGCAAGACCTGTTTGATGTTCTGAAAAACCAGGCTTAGCAGCATAACTATCGGCATATTTTTCTCCATATGTTTTTACATATTTGTCATATATTTTTTTCTGATCTATGTAACTTCTATATCCAGAGGTAGCAACTAGTTTTATATTCTCACTTTGAGCATCATCACACATAGCTTTATATATCTCATATATATCTTTTCTGATTTGATTATTTTCGTATGCGTATTTTAAAGGAATATCTATAATACTAGATGGAACATAGTCTTCTGTTAAATAGAAATGTTTGTTTACTAGAATTTGATCATTTTTGCTTATATCTGCTTTTTCAGCTTTTTCATAAGCCTCTATATTTGCTTTGGTATTGATAACAGAGACTATATATGTATAATCTTTTGTGTTATTTTCTTTTTGATAAGAAATATAAGCATCTAAATTTTTTTCAATAAAATATTTTTCTTGTATAATCTTAGAAAGATTTTCATTATATTTCATATTTAGAATCTTTTTAAAATTTTTCACTTTTTTTTGAATGATCTCTCTTTCTTCTTTTTGATATCCTAATTTTTGTAATTGATAGGGAATGCTATTTTGGTATTCAAAATACTTGTATACTGCAAAAATAGTTCCTAAAACAGAAAGAGTAAAAATTATTAAAATTATTTTTTTATATTTCATATGATCACCATTTTTATTATACAATAAAGATGTAGAGATATAAAGAATTTTAGTGTGACAATTTATTCATATTTATAAAATTTTGCTTGTACAAATTATACAAATATATTATAATGTATATACCAGAAAGGATTGAAAATATGGATGAAATTTTATTGAATGCAGAAGAAAGAATGCAGTCTTCTATAGAGAATATGGAAAAAAGATTTATAAATGTAAGAGCTGGAAGAGCAAATCCTGCTATTTTAGATAAAGTTATAGTTTCTTATTACAATGTAGATACTCCTTTAAAACAACTTGCAAATATTTCAATTCCAGAAGCAAGACAACTTTGTATTAAACCATTTGATAAATCTTGTTTAGGTGATATTGAACATGCAATATATGCAGCAGATATTGGACTAACCCCTAATAACAATGGAGAGACGATAATTTTAAATATTCCTGCTTTAACAGAGGAAACTAGAAAAGAATATGTAAAGCAAGTAAAGGGAATTGCTGAAGAATGTAAAATTGCATTTCGTAATATTAGACAAGATGCGAATAATGATATCAAGAAACTAGATATTTCTGAAGATGATATAAAAGTAGGAAATGAAGAAGTTCAAGAACTTATTGTTAAATTTAATAAAATTGTAGATGAAAAATTAAAAGCAAAAGAGACAGAACTAATGAGTGTTTAATCTCTTTTTTCTTTACAAAGACTTGTCATTTGGATATTGGGTTATTTTAAGAAAGGCAAAATACTTACTCCTAAACTATATCCTAGTAGGGCAAGAGGTTTGCCAGTTAAAATGATCAGTGTGAACTTTTTAAGAGTCATATCTGTGATTCCTGCAATGTAACAAAGTAAATCGTCAGGTGCACCAGGAAGAAAAATTCCCAGCAAAAAGATTTTATCAAATTTTTTTTGGTGGATATATGTTAAATATTTATTTATTGTTTTTTCTTGGAATAATTTATGAATGATTTTGGTTCCAAATTTTCGGGAAATAAAAAAAGCGAAAAGGGAGCCTATACATAATCCAATATAATTATATAAAAAACCTAAAATAGGTCCAAAGGCAAGAACACCAGCTAAGCAACTAGCCCCACCTGGAACAACGGGGAAGATTACTTGTAAAATTTGTATAAAAATAAAAAGAAGAGGGGCTAGTATTCCTGCTTTTTTGATATAAGCTGTCAGTGCATCATCTGATGAAAAAAATCCCTGTTTGATTCCATATATAATAAATAGAATAATGAGGGCTGTAATCAAAATAGTCATGATATGAGTAAATATTTTAAAATAGTTATTATTTTTTTGTATTTCTTCCACAATTTTCACCTCAATTATAGTATTACTTTTTTACTTAAAAAAATACTTATGATAGTATAACATATAACATATTTTTATGAGTGACAATCCAGTCATATGCTATTACGGTTTTGTCATAAGTTTTGATTATAAGAATGAAATTGTAAAATTTAAATTACTTTTTTTCATTTTTAATAAAATCATCCATATGTAATAAAGTAATATCATCAATAAAATGTTCAATTTTTTCAACTTGTTCTAGTCTGTAGTCAATTTTATTTAATATTGAGAAAAATGTGACTAATGTGTTATGTCTCCATAATAAATAAGAGCCGTTTCTAATACCTTGTTCTGTTAATGAAATTTCTCCATATTTTTTCATAAGAATTAAATTATGATGTTTTAGTTTATCCATCATTTTAGAAGCAGAAGATGGTTTGACATTTAAAGCATTGGCAACATCGTTTACCCTAATGCTTTTTTGTTGTAAGAAGATACGATATATCATTTCTAGATAATCCTCCATAGAGGCAGTTAAAGTAGAAGATTTATGATTTTGATAACCTCGTAATGTATAAAAAGGACTTTTTTCTTTCATAGGAACCCTCTCTTTTATTTTTCATATAGTAATAGTGTATAAGTTAGTTATGGGAAACTTTCTAACAGTATTGTATGAAAAGAGGTTTTAAATATGAAAAAAACAACACTTGATTTATTAAGAGTTGGGGAAAAAGCCATAATTATCAAAGTTAATAATAAGGGAGATATTCGAAGAAGACTTTTAGATATTGGACTCATTCCAGGAACTGAAGTGGAAAGTATCCTGAAAAGTCCTAGTGGCGATCCTGCAGCTTTTTTAATAAGAGGATCTTTATTTGCTATTCGTAGTGAAGATGCTTCAAAAATTGAAATAGAGGTGTTAGGATGAAACAAAATAAAAGAAAAATTGCTTTAGCTGGAAATCCCAATGTAGGGAAGAGTACGGTTTTTAATGCTTTAACAGGTATGCATCAACATACGGGAAATTGGCCAGGGAAGACAGTGAGTAATGCATCAGGAGAATATACATATCAGAATAAACTATATAGGATTTATGATTTGCCAGGCACATATTCTTTAATTTCCCATTCAGAGGAGGAAGAAATTGCTCGTGATTTTATTTGTTTTGGTGAAATTGATGTAACTGTAATTGTATGTGATGCTGTATGTTTAGAAAGAAATTTGAATTTAGTGTTGCAAATTATGGAAATTAATCCTAAAGTTATTGTTTGTGTAAATCTTTTAGATGAGGCAAAGAAGAAAAAAATACATATTGATTTAAAAGCCTTATCTAGTTATTTAGGTGTTCCTGTGGTGGGAACAAGTGCTAGAGAAAAAAAGGGACTTGCACATTTATTGAAGACGATTGAAAAAACGGCTGAACAAAAGTATAGAAAGGCTTCTTATGTGGTGCATTATAATTCTTACATTGAAAAAGCGATTGATAAGATAGAACCATATATAAAAGAAAAGGTAGGAAATTTAAATACAAGATGGGTTAGTTTAAAACTTATTGACCAGGATCCTATTATTTTAGAAACACTAAAAGATCATTTAGGTATAAATATAGTAGATACAAAGATGGAAAAGATACTTTTAGAGGTGCAAAATGATTTGTTAGAACAGGATATTATATTAAGTGAAGTAAAAGATGATGTGGTAGCAAGTATTATCAAAACAGCTGAAGATATTTGCCAAAAAGTAGTTGTGTTTGAAAAGGAAGATTATCGTAGAAGAGATAAAAAAATAGATCAAATTTTAACTAGTAAATGGTTTGGGATTCCCATTATGTTAGCTCTTTTATGTACTATATTTTGGATTACTATGATAGGTGCAAATGTCCCATCTACACTTTTATCAAATGGTTTATTTTGGATTTCAGATCAAATAGAGAAGTTTTTAAATTTTATTCATATGCCTGCTATTGTGACAGATATTTTTATTAATGGTGTTTATAAAGTTCTGGCATGGGTTGTTTCAGTTATGTTACCACCAATGGCTATCTTTTTTCCTTTATTTACACTACTGGAGGATTTAGGATATTTACCTAGGATTGCTTTTAATTTAGATAAGTATTTTAAAAAATGTTCAGCTTGTGGGAAACAGGCACTTAGTATGTGTATGGGATTTGGTTGTAATGCAGTTGGTGTAACTGGGTGCCGTATTATTGATTCACCTAGGGAACGGTTATTAGCGATTTTAACCAATGCTTTTGTTCCTTGTAATGGTAGATTTCCAATGCTCATTACCCTTATAGGAATGTTCTTATTTACTGGTGGTTCAGGATTTATGAGTAGTTTTATTTTAACAATAGTAATTTTAATAAGTATTTTAATGACTTTATTGATGTCTAAAATTTTATCCAAAACTGTTTTAAAAGGTGTTCCATCCTCTTTTACATTAGAACTTCCTCCTTACCGAAAACCACAAATTGGAAAAGTTATTATTCATTCAATTTTTGATCGCACTTTATTTGTTTTAGGAAGGGCTATTATGGTAGCGGCACCAGCTGGTTTGATTATTTGGCTTTTAGCAAATTTACAGATTGGAGATGCGAGTCTTTTAAAAATTTGTTCAGATTTTTTAGATCCATTCGCTAAAATATTTGGTATGGATGGTGTAATCTTAATGGCTTTTATATTAGGATTTCCTGCGAATGAAATTGTGATTCCTATTATGATTATGGGCTATATGTCTCTTGGTAGTCTTACGGAGGTACATGATTTAGAAATTTTAAGAAATTTATTTGTCCAAAATGGCTGGACACTATTAACGGCTTTATGTGTAATGACATTTTGTTTATTTCATTTTCCTTGTTCGACAACTTGCTTAACAATAAAAAAAGAAACAGGAAGTTTTAAATGGACTATTTTTTCTATGATTCTTCCAACTGTAATTGGACTTATGATATGCTTTTTATTAACACAGTGTGTCCATGTATTTAGACTTCTATAAAACCACAATGTGGTTTTTTATAATGATTGACATATTTCTATATCTTTGATAGGATTTAGTTAATACTAGAAAATTGTGAACAGATTTTTAGAAGGAGATTTATGAAAAAAAAAGAAAAGTTGTCAATATCTAAAAAAGTATTTTTGATTTTGAGATGTATTGTAGTTATTGTTTTAATACTTAATTTATTACATCGGAATTATGAAAATATTTTTATTTGTATTTTAACATTATTTTTATTTTTGTTACCTTCTGTTATTGAACGAAAGTTTAAAGTCGAAATCCCAGAAACTTTAGAAATTATTATTTTAATATTTATATTTAGTGCTGAAATATTAGGGGAAATCAATTCTTTTTATACATTATTCCCGAACTGGGATACAATTTTGCACACGATTAATGGTTTTATTATGGGAGCAATAGGGTTATCTATGATTGAACTTTTGAATAAAAGTCAGCATGTCAATATTAAACTATCTCCTATCTTTGTAGCAATTGTTTCTTTTTGTTTTTCGATGACAATTGGTGTATTATGGGAATTTTTCGAATTTGGAATGGATCAAGTATTTCATTTAGATATGCAAAAAGATACTATTATTCAGGAGATTCATTCTGTCACATTCGATGAAAACCATCTCAATAAAGTACATTCTATCAAGGTTGATTCGGTGATTGTAAATGGAAAAGATTTTAAAAAGGAATATGGTGGATATATTGATATTGGACTGATAGATACTATGAAAGATTTACTTGTCAATTTTGTGGGTGCTCTTACATTTTCTTTTTTCAGTTATTTTTATAGTCAATCGAAAGGAAATCAAATTCGAAAATTATTAATTGTACCATCTTTAAAGTAAGTATTTATAAAAAGGAGAAATATAGGTTTTTTTATGAGGGGTCAAGATAATGACTCCTTTTTTTCTTTGATCATTTACTATAGTAAAGGAGGTGAATTTATGGAGAAAAGGGGAATTGACATTTCGTCACATCAGGGGATTATTGATTTTTCTAAGGTAAAATCACAAGTAGATTTTGTTATGATTCGTTCGGGATATGGATTTTATCATGAAGATTTGATGTTTAAAAACAATGCAGATGCTTGTCAAAAATATGGAATTCCATATGGCTTTTATCATTATTCTTATGCAACGAATGTCGAAGATGCAAAAAAAGAAGTAGAAGGTATGCTTCAAAGTATTAAAAATTATCAACCTAGCTATCCTATTGTGATTGATATGGAAGATAGTGATGGTTATAAAAAAGAACATGGGAATCCTTCTAATGAAATGTATGTAGAAATTTGTTCTTTATTTTGTAAAGAATTAGAAAAAGCAGGATATTATGCAATGATTTATGCAAATTTAGATTGGTTACAAAATAGGATTCATAGTACCAAATTAGATGGTTTTGATAAATGGCTTGCACAATGGTCATCCGCTCCAACTTATCAACAACCATTTGGTATTTGGCAGTATTCGAGCTCAGGGAAAATTGATGGAATTACGGGGAATGTAGATATGGATATTGCCTATAAAGATTATCCTATCATAATTCGAAAAAAGGGTCTTAATCATCTTGAAAAAAAGGATTCAATAGAAAAACCAAATGTAGATTCTTATATTACATATACTATTGAAAAAGGAGATACTTTATGGAATATTTCAGAAAAATTTTATGGAACAAGTGATAGATATGGTGAGATTTCTAATTATAATAACATAACAGATCCTAATAAAATATATCAGGGGGAGATTTTAAAGATTCCAAAAGTATCTTCAAGTGTAACCTATATAGTTAAAAAAGGGGACACTCTAAGTGCCATAGCAGCAAAACATCATATAAATACTTTTGAACTTTATAATCAAAATAAAGCAGTAATTGGCACAAACCCTAATATAATACGTCCAGGCCAGATTTTAAAAATAAAATAGAACTTTGAATAGTTCTATTTTATTTGTTTTTTTCTAATTGAAAGGGACTGGTTGAAAGAATTTTATATTGAGACCTGCTGATATAAGCAATAATTTTAGGAAACATTTTTCCATAGAGTATATGGGCATCAATCTCATTTGTATAACTTTCAAATAAAGTGAACAAATCACTTTTATTTTTATAATCCATTCCCTGTTTTATTAGTTTTTCACTAATTTGATGGATTTGTTCAATCATCCATTCCTCATCTTTTTCATAGTAAATAGATAAATTCTCTTTGTAATGATGTAACATGATATCCCCCCCTCTTTGATTATAACACTATAAAGACACTATTGAAAAGGCGTATTTAAAATTTTAAGGTCGTGATAGTAGATATGGAAGTCCTTGCTAAAATGTGCTATGTGCTTGACTGCGAGATAGAAGATATATTACAATATATAAAACCAAAAGTAAAGCAAAATATTTAAAATTATAAAATTTTATTGTAGAGTTACAATAGATGTGAAACATTTCTATATAAAAAAAGTGAATCAAGTC
>CANPPW010000003.1 GCA_947576095.1 uncultured Mycoplasmatota bacterium
TTTTATTCCTTCGCTTTTTTTACTTCTTTCTCTTCCTTCTTACTATGTTTCACGTGTAACATCTTTTTATTCCTTCGCTTTTTTTACTTCTTTCTCTTCCTTCTTACTATGTTTCACGTGTAACATCTTTTTATTCCTTCGCTTTTTTTACTTCTTTCTCTTCCTTCTTACTATGTTTCACGTGTAACATCTTTTTATTCCTTCGCTTTTTTTACTTCTTTCTCTTCCTTCTTACTATGTTTCACGTGTAACATCTTTTTATTCCTTCGCTTTTTTTACTTCTTTCTCTTCCTTCTTACTATGTTTCACGTGTAACATCTTTTTATTCCTTCGCTTTTTTTACTTCTTTCTCTTCCTTCTTACTATGTTTCACGTGTAACATCTTTTTATTCCTTCGCTTTTTTTACTTCTTTCTCTTCCTTCTTACTATGTTTCACGTGTAACATCTTTTTATTCAAAAAAAAAAGAAGAAACTAATTTTCCTCTTCATTAAATTCTTTTTTTACAATGGCAACAGTGCTTACACGTTGCTCATCTTTTAAATTTATTAATTTTACGCCTTGTGCAACTCTACCCGTTGATGATATTTGATCAATTAATAATCTAATAATAATACCATTATCTGTTATAATCATTAAATCTTCATCACCATGTACAGCTTTAAAAGACACAATATTGCCGTTCTTTTCAGTAATATTAAGTGCTTTTACACCTTTACTTCCTCTATGAGTCATTCGATATTCTTCTATTTTAGTTCTTTTACCATAACCTTTTTCCGTTACAACTAAAATTTCTTGTCCAGAGGTTGCAATTTCCATTCCAACACAAATTCCATGATCTACATCAATTCCTTTAACACCTGCAGCTGTACGCCCCATTACTCTAATTTCATCTTCATTAAAGTGAATCATACGTCCATTTGAGGTTGCAATTAATATTTTATTATTTCCCAAAGTTTTCTTAACTGATAATAACTCATCATTATCTTTTAATGTAATAGCTAATTTACCACTAGATCTAATATTATTAAATTCACTAATATCAGTACGTTTTACTAATCCATTTTGCGTACAAAATACAATATATTGAGATGTGTCATCATTTTCTATTTTCAACATAGCACGCACTGTTTCTTCTTTTTCTAATGGTAATAAATTAACAATAGGTAATCCTTTAGATTGTCTATTATAAAGAGGAACTTCGTATCCTTTTATTCTATAGACTTTACCTTTGTTTGTAAAAAATAATAAATAATCATGTGTAGTCATTGAAATTAAATTTTCAACAAAATCTTCTTCATGAGTAGTCATCCCTTTTATACCAACGCCACCTCTATTTTGTGTTTTATACGTTTCACTTAAGATGCGTTTAATATAGCCTTTATTTGTTAACGTAATTACAATGTCTTCCACTGGGATTAAAGCTTCATCTTCTATATAATCTATAGCAGACATATCTATCTGAGTTTTTCTCTCATCACCATATTTATTTTTAATTTCTATTAATTCCTCTTTTATTATATCTAAAATTCTATTTTCGTTTGCTAATATATCCCTTAAATCTGCAATTAAATCTCTTAATTGTTTCAATTGTTCTTCTATCTTTTGTCTTTCTAAGCCTGTTAATCTACGAAGTTTCATTTCTAAAATAGCCTTGGCTTGAACTTCTGTTAAGGAAAATCTATTTACCAATTCATGAATTGCGTTTTCATCATTAGATGATGCCTTTAATAACTTAATAATTTCATCAATATGATCTAGTGCAATTTTTAATCCCTCTAATATATGGGCCTGTGCTTCAGCTTTATCTAAATCAAATTTTGTTCTTCTATAAATAACTGTTCTTTGATGTTCGATATATTTTTCTAAAATTTCCTTTAAAGATAATGTCCTTGGTTTCTCATCTACTAAAGCTAAATTATTAATTCCATAAGTTGTCTGAATAGATGTATGTTTATATAAATTATTTAAAATAACATTCGAATTAGCATCTCTTCTAAGTTCTATTACAATTCGAATTCCATCTCTATTACTCTCATCTCGAATATCAGTAATCCCATCAATAACCTTATCACGCACTAAATCAGCTATTTTAGTAATTAATACTGATTTATTTACCATATATGGAATTTCTGTAATAATAATTTGATGTTTTCCATTTTTCATTTCTTCGATACTTGCTTTCGAACGAATTGTAATAATTCCCTTACCCGTTTCATAAGCTTTTCGAATCCCACTATTTCCCAATATTGAAGCACCTGTTGGAAAATCTGGTCCCTTTATATATTCCATCAAATCTAATACATTTAAATCAGGATTATCAATCAAAGCAATCGTTCCATCAATTACTTCAGCCAGATTATGTGGTGGCATATTGGTTGCCATACCTACCGCTATACCAGTAGTACCATTTACTAAAATATTAGGAAATCTAGAAGGAAGAACTTTAGGTTCTCTTTCTGTACCATCATAATTTGAAGTAAAATCAATTGTATTTTTATTGATATCACGAACCAATTCCATACTCATTTTAGACATTCTTGCCTCTGTATAACGCATAGCTGCGGCTCCATCACCATCAATTGATCCAAAATTTCCATGTCCATCCACTAAAGTGTATCGATAAGAGAATGTTTGAGCCATACGTACAAGTGCTTCATAGATAGAAGAATCTCCATGTGGATGATATTTACCCATTACATCTCCTACAATACGTGCACATTTTTTATGTTGTACAGACGATGTAGCACCCATATCATTCATTCCATATACAATTCTTCTTTGTACAGGTTTCAAGCCATCTCTAACATCAGGAAGAGCACGTGCTACTATAACACTCATAGCATAGTCTAAAAAAGATTTTTGTATTGATTCGGTAAAAGGTAATTCTTGTAATTTATCCATTTCGTTTTCCCCCTATACATCTAAATTTTCTACAAACTTTGCATTCTTTTCGATAAATTCACGTCTTGGTTCTACCTCTTCACCCATTAAATCTGTTAAAACCTTATCAGCCATCATAGCATCATCCATTGTGATTTTCAAAAGAATTCTATTTTCAATATTCATAGTTGTATCCCAAAGTTCTTCAGCATCCATTTCACCTAACCCTTTATATCTACTAATTCTCATTTTGGTTGAATCAGGTAATTGTGCAACTATCTGATCACATTCCTCATCAGAATAAGCATAATATAATTTTTTATTATATTCTATTTTATATAAAGGAGGCTGAGCAGCATAAATATAGCCTTGTTCTACTAAAGGTTTGAAATAACGATAAAAGAATGTTAGTAATAAAATACGAATATGGGAACCATCAACATCCGCATCGGTCATAATAACAATTTTATGATATCTAAGCTTAGATATATCAAACTCTTCTCCAATTCCAGTACCAAAAGCTGTAATCATGGACCGGATTTCATTATTTCCCAAAATTCTATCTAATCTTGCTTTTTCTACATTTAAAATTTTTCCTCTTAATGGTAGAATAGCCTGGGTTTTAGGGTTTCTACCAGATTTAGCTGAACCACCAGCTGAATCCCCTTCGACAATAAAAATTTCACATTCTTCTGCATTTTTTGATGAACAATCAGCTAATTTTCCAGGTAAAGATGTAACTTCAAGTACTGTTTTACGTCTTGTTAAATCACGGGCTTTTTTAGCTGCGACTCTTGCACGAGCAGCAGTCATTCCCTTTTCAACAATAATCTTAGCCGCATCAGGATTTTCTAGCAAGAATCTTTCAAATCCTTTACTAAACACGTCATCAGCTATTTTCCTTACTTCACTATTTCCCAATTTTGTTTTTGTCTGACCTTCAAATTGTGGATCTGGATGTTTGCAAGAAATAATCATAGTCAATCCTTCTCTTACATCATCTCCACTTAAAGATTCATCATTATCCTTCAACATTTTATTATTTCTAGCATAATTATTAATGATTTTTGTAAGAGATCTTTTTACACCATCCTCATGAGTTCCACCTTCATAAGTACTAATATTATTAGTAAAAGAATAAATATTTGAACTATAACCAGAATTATATTGAAGAGCTACCTCTATAGAAATTTTATCCTCTTCACCACTTAAATGAATAATTTTCTCATGAATTGGTGTTTTATTTTTATTGAGCATTTCAACATATGCACTAATACCACCTTCATAAACGAAAATTTCCTTTTTCTTTTCTTCTGATCTATCATCACACAAAATAATACGAAGACCTCTATTTAAAAAAGCCAATTCACGGATTCTTGTTTTTAAAGTTTCATAATCAAATACAGTTGTTTCCTTAAAAATCTCAGGATCTGGCTTAAAGGTAACTGTTGTTCCTGTACGATCTATAGAGCATGAATCTACCACTGCAAGTGGTTCTACAGTGTGTCCACCATTTTCAAATCTTATTTTATATACTTGACTATTCTGATAAACCTTTACCTCGACCCATTTACTTAACGCATTTACAACAGAAGCACCAACACCATGTAATCCACCAGATACTTTATAGCCACCACCACCAAATTTTCCACCAGCATGAAGTACAGTATAAACTGTTTCTACTGTTGATAAACCTGTTTTTTGATGAATTCCTGTTGGAATTCCACGTCCATCATCCTTTACAGTTACAGAGTTATCTGGATTAATAATAATCTCAATATCATCACAATATCCTGCTAATGCTTCATCAATTGCATTATCAACAATTTCCCATACCAAATGGTGTAATCCTTTAGAACTAGTAGAACCAATATACATACCTGGTCTTTTTCGTACTGCCTCTAAACCTTCTAAAACTTGTATATCTGACGCATCATAATGTTCAATTTTTTCTTCCATTTATATCACCTCTTCTTGTTTTATTATTTTTCCATTTTCTATTTGAATTAATTTAGCCTTTTTTAAAACTTCTTCTTTAATAGATGTCAAATCAGTCGTTGTGATAATTGCTTGTATATGATCTGATATATAATCAATTAGATTTTCTCTTTTCATGTAATCTAATTCACTAAATACATCATCTAATAACAAAATAGGAGTTTCACCTTTATACCTTTTATATAACTCTATTTCAGCCAGTTTAAAAGCTAAAACCGCAGATCTTTGCTGCCCTTGTGAAGCATAAGAATTCATATCTTTATTTCCCAAGAAAAAAAGTAAATCATCTCGATGAGGTCCAAATAAGGTTTTTTTTTGCAACCGTTCTTTTTGTTTTATCGTTTCGTAATATTTTTGCAAAATATCTAAATCATATGTATCTGTAAAATCTACATCTTCTGTTTTATAGAAAACCCTAAAATCATGCATATGCATAATATGATAATAAATAGGTTCAACATATTCATTAATCCGTTCAATAAACCTATTTCTCATTTTATATAGCAATAAAGCCTTTTCTATAAAATATTTTGTTAAAATACTAAAATAATTTTCATCAAAATAAGGTTGTTTTAAATATTCATTACGCATTTTTAACAATTTATTATAATCTGTTAATACATTATAATAAACATTTTGTAACCCACTAATTTCTGTATTGATGAACTTTCTTCTTGTCGAAGGAGATCCTTTTACAATATCCAAATCCTCTGGATAAAAAATAATAACATCTAAATTAGAAATATAATCACTTATTTTTTTCAATAAATGTTCGTCGATTTTTAATTTTTTATGTTCTTTATTTAAAATAATCTCCATCTTTTTGGGAACAGTATTCGTTTGCAAGGTTCCAGTAATCTTTGCAAATGCCTCTTCATCTTTAATGAGAGCCATCTCCATTACACTTCTGTGAGATTTTGTATATCCTAATACATAAATACTTTCTAATAGATTGCTTTTACCTTGTCCATTTTCACCATATATTATATTCACTCTAGGATGAAAAGAAAGCGATAAAGATCTATAATTTCGAAAGTTTACTATTTTTAGATCTTTTAAAATCATAATCTGACCTCTTTCTATCCAAAATCGTTCAATATTTAACTTTTATATATGAGAAGTACTCCTATACCTATTTATCATTATATCACAAAAGAACAATAAAAGAAAAAAAATAAGCCATATTTTAGCTTATTTTATAAAAATTTTCGATGTCTTAAAATAGATTCTAGTCTAGTAGCTCTTAAAACTTGATTTTCTAAAGATCCATATGAAATATTAAGTTCTAAAGTTTCCCCATTTTTAAATGATACTAAAGAATTTCTGTCATTTTTTAAATAGTTATTCACATGTTTTAAAGAAATCCATGTACAATTATCAAATCGCGGAGAACTAGTTGGAAAAAAAATTAAATTTTTTGTTTCTTCTACTATAATGGGTGCCTTATAACTAATTCCCATTAAAGCTTTTGTTCCCTCTTTTCTACCAATAAAAGAACTTCCAAAATATTTACAACTATGATTGATAATTTCAGTTGTAGTCTTATTTACCTCAAACTCTCCATCCTCTTCTATAATCCTAGAATGATTATTTTGTAAAGGAATAATAGCAATTGTACTAGTATTAATTTCATAATTTTGTAACATCTATCTCACCTCCCTCTACAGATAACTTTCGTCAAAGAAATCTGATTTCCTCTCTTATACAACAAAAAAATGTCGATATTTATCGAATTTTGTCAAAAAAGAGAAAAAAAAGAAAAAAGTTCTATGTTTCCTCTTTTCCTTTTTAGTATGTCTTAATAGGTAAAATTAATTGAATTAATTGGTCATTATTAGGACTCTTTACAATAATTGGTTTTATTTCACTATTGAATAATAAAGTTACTTCCTCTGTTTCTAAAGTTTTAAGAGCCTCCATCATATATTTTGAACTAAAAGATATATTAATATCTTCACCATTTTCTTTTGTTATACAAACTTTCTCTTCTACATTTCCTATTTCAGGTATATTAGATGAAATTACAACCTCATTATCTTTACTTTGAAAGCGAATTGTATTTTTTTCAGATTCATTAGTTAATAAAGATGCCCTATCAATTGCACTATAAATATCATTTAATTTTGTTTGAATATGAATTAAAAATTCACTAGGTATTAATTTTGATGTATCTGGATAGGTCCCATTAATTAAACTCGATAACATAATAATATTATTAAATTTAAATATAATTTTATTATTAAAAATATGGAGTTCAATCTGGTCTTCCTCATTAATAAACATTTTTACAAGTTCACCTATATTTTTAGTTGGAATGGTAACATTAATATCCTCAATAACATTTTCTTCAATTTTAATTGTTTTTTTAGCAAGACGATAAGAATCTGTAGCAGTACATTCCATAATATTTCCATTTATTTTAAAATTAATTCCTGTTAAAATGGGTCTCGTCTCCTGAGTCGACGTTGCAAAAGCAGTTTGCAAATAAATTGTTTTTAAAACTTTTTGAGTTAAAATGATGGGATTTTTATGATCTTCTAAATCAATTTGTGGAAAATCACTGACTAAATTACAATTTAAATAAAATGATGAATTTTCTGTATATATATATAATCTAGAGTCTACAGCTTCTTCTATATTAATAATTGTATTAGGAAGTTTTCTAACAATATCATATATATATTTTCCTGATATAACCACTTCTCCTAATATATCAATTGTATCTATTTCTTTTTTATCTATAAAAGTTTTTATAGCAATATCGTTGTCTGTACTTATTAAATATAAACCATGTTCTGTTAATTCAAATTTAATACAATTTAAAATGGGTATTAAATTTTTACTTGATATTCCTTTTATTGCATAATTTAAATGTTCCATTAATATATTTTGTTTAATTTTTAATTTCATAAATCCTCCTTATTTAATATACTTTATAAATTTATTATTATTATAGATGTGGAAAATGTGGATAATTTTTAGATTTCCTTTTATTTTTAAGGAAAAAAAGAGTTTGAATAATGTCGAAAACTGTTTTTTTATCCACTGTGTATTTCTTTTATCCACATTATTTAATTTGTTCTATAATTTTTTCAATTTGAATTTCAAGATTTTTATCTTTTTCTATTTCTTTTTTTATTTTATCAACTGAGTGCATTACAGTGGTATGATCTTTTCCACCAAAAGCAATCCCAATTTTAGGCAAGGTTTCTTCTAATTTTACTCTACATATATACATTGCGATTTGTCTTGGGACAGCAATTTTAGCTACTCTTCTCTTACTTTTTAAATCCTCCACTGTAATATTATAATTACTGGCAATTAATTGTTGTACTTGATCAATTTTATTTTTTGCAGTGACGGTTTTTACAAAATAATCTCTTAATGCTTCTATCGCAAGGTCTATAGTGATTTCTGAACTATTCATAATGGTTGCATAAGCCATAATTCTTGTGATAGACCCTTCCAGTTTTCTAATATCACTTATACAATTACTAGCTATATATTCTTTTACTTCTTGTGGAAAATTATTTGCCATTGGATTTCCTTCAATTTTTTTATCAATAATATCAATACGTAGTTTGAAATCAGGTGGAAGAATATCGGTTGTAATCCCCCAATTAAATCTGGTTTGTAAACGTTGCTCTAATTTATTTAAATCATCGGGTGAACGGTCTGATGAAATAATAATTTGCTTATTATTACCATATAATTCATTGAATGTATTAAAAAATTCTTGTTGGGCACTATTGGCGATTTGGAGATACTGTATATCATCAATCATTAATACATCAATGTCTCTATATTTTTTTTTAAATTGTTGCACATCATCTCTATTATCTGTAATTTCACTTTTTCGATATAATTCAATGAAGTCGTTAACGAATTGTTCACTTGTTACATATAAAACCCTTTTTTTACTATTTTTAACAATATAGTTTCCAATCGCATGCATTAAATGTGTTTTCCCTAATCCACTATTTCCATAAATAAATAATGGATTATACATCATTCCTGGTTTTTCTGCAACTGCTAAAGCTGTTGTTCTTGCAAATTTATTACTCTGCCCTACTATAAAATTTTCAAATTGGTATTGGGATTTTAAATTTGTTTCAAGTTGGATGGATGGAATCCCAATTGTATCTGTATTAATTTCAATATTTTTTTCTACTTCTTCTTCAGTTAAATATTCAAATGAAAAATTAGAACCAGTAATATCTGTAAAAATACTTTCAATTAGATCACTATAATTTTCTTTTAGAAATTTTTTATGTACATGCATAGGAACTACCACTTTAGCTGTTGTTTCATTTAATTCAATGAGTTTGGTATCCATAAACCATGTTTCATAAATCATAGAATTGGTATTTTCTTTAATTTCATTTAGAAATTTTCCCCATATACTATTGATGTCCATAAAGCACCCCCATTCCAGAGATCAGGAAAGTTACATACTTATTTTAATGCAAAAATGTGGAAAACACAAGAAAAAACAAGGAAAAAAAGATATGAAATATCAATCCACAAACTTATCCACTTGAAAAAGCTATAAAAACATTAATAAAAATATAGTTTTGCACAAAAATGTGGAAAACTATATTCACATAAAAAAAAGAGGGTGACAAAATATCTAACAAAAATGTGGAAAACATATAAACATTAAGTAAAATCCTATAAAGTTTTTCACATTTCTAAATATAATATCCACATTTTTTATGTGA
This sequence comes from uncultured Mycoplasmatota bacterium, assembly GCA_947576095.1. Taxonomy (GTDB): domain Bacteria; phylum Bacillota_I; class Bacilli_A; order RF39; family UBA660; genus RUG12867. The sequence continues at coordinate 9,602 of CANPPW010000003.1, forward strand.
ATAAAAAATTTTCAATTTTTTTTCCTGTGGAAATTTTGTCGAAAAAAATCGAATAATAAAAAAATTATTTTTTTTCCACATATTAAGAAGTAAATCATTCTTAACATATCTAATTTTGCATAAATATATAATTAGTAAAATAAATTGAAACATACAACTAAATCAATTCCAGTAGTTTTTGTTGACAAAACAAATATTTATCTATATAATTATGAAAGCAAAGCGAAATAAAAAGCATAGGAGGTGTTTATAATGAAAAGAACATATCAACCCAATAATAGAAGAAAGGCAAAAAAGCAAGGTTTTTTTGCTCGTATGAAATCAGGTATTATTACTCGTCGTAGAAAAAAAGGACGTAAGGCTTTAATACATTAATAAGAACCACTGAATCTTCAGTGGATTTTTTTGATATGGAGGATTTAAAGTGAAAAAAATCAATATTATAAAAGAGAATAGGGAATATGGCAGAATTATTGAAAAATATAAATCTTTTAGATATGGTGATTTTATTATATACATAGAAAAAAATACAAATGATGTCTATAAATTTGGTTTATCTGTTGGTAAAAAGGTAGGAAATGCAGTTATGCGAAATAAAATAAAAAGAAGACTTAAAAGTATTTTAGATGAAAGGGTCTATCAAAATGGATTTAATTGTATTATAATAGTAAAGAAAGCAATAGTAGAAAAATCTTTTTTAGAAATGAAAGAGGATCTATTGTATATAATAAATAAATTGAATATTACAAAAGGAGACGAAAATGAAAAATAAAAAAAAATTTATCAAAATGTTTTTAGTATTATTTTTAGTTATCTCTTTAACAGGATGTACTAAAGTATTAAAGGATAAAAATAAAAAGGTAGTAACAAATGAAGTAACAGGTCAAAGTTTAACAGAAAACATTCTTTGTAAACCTGAGTCAAATGAAACTTTAAAAAAATATAAAGAAAATAAAGTTGATTTATCCAAATTACCCCAATGTCGAGATTTTAAAGTAACAAGTGGTGGATATGAAGGAATATGGACGACTATTTTTGTAAAACCTTTAGCATTTATTATTATTAAAATAGGAGAATTTGTAAAAAACTATGGATTTGCAGTAATCATTGTTACACTTTTGATTCGTTTAATTCTGTATCCTATTACTAAAAAGACAGCAATGCAATCTGAAAATTTAACTAAAGCAAAACCTGAATTAGAAAAAATAGAAAAAAAATATAAAAATAAAAATTTAAATGATCAAGCAATAATGATGCAAAAATCACAAGAAATGATGGCAATTTATAAAAATTATAGTATTAATCCTATGTCAGGATGTTTATTTTCATTTATTCAAATTCCCTTATTTTTCGCTTTTTATGAAGCTCTCAATCGATTGCCGATTATATTTGAAGGAACTTTTTTAGGTTTTGGTCTTGGAACAAGTCCAATGACAGCAATGGGAAAAGGGAATTATATATATATAATTATTATAGTATTAGTGATTGGTGCTACATATTTGTCGATGAAATTAAATAAAACTGCTACTATGAGTGCTGAACAAGAACAACAAATGAAAATGATGAGTAATATGATGGTTATTTTTATAGGGATTGCATCTTTAACTATTTCTACAAGTATTGCCTTATATTGGATTACCAATAATACATTTACAATTATTCAGAATCTTCTTGTAAAAAGGAGGAAAGCAGCATGAAAATATATGAAAACGAATCTAAACAAAAGCAAGATGCTCTAAGTGCATGTTTGGAACAGGCAAATGCAAGTATAGAAGAGGTTTTATATGAGGAGATGGAAATAGCTAAATCATTATTTAAAGGAACAAAATATAAAGTAATCGTTGTAACAAAGGAAGAAATAAAAAATCATATCATTCAATATCTACATTCTTTAGGAAATGTTATGAATCTTCATATGATTCCAACAGTAAAAGAAGAAAATGGATCTTTTCATGTATATCTTGAATCTAATAATAATGCTATTTTAATAGGGAAAGAGGGTAGAGTTCTAAGGGCTTTACAAATATTATTAAAACAAAATTTAATAAATGAGACGGGAATTTCTATTAAAGTAAGTTTAGATATTTCGGGGTATAGAGAAAAGAAATTAAAGCAATTAGAAATTGAGATTAGAAAACTTGCGAATGATGTAGCACATACAAAGGTAGATGTTAAATTAGACCCAATGAATTCTTATGAGAGAAGATTTGTTCATAATATCATAAGTGAATATAGTATGCTGAATACAGAAAGTATAGGAGAAGAACCTACTAGATCTATCATCATTTCTTATAAACAAGATTAAATATAATCTTGTTTTTTTTATCGTTTTTATATATAATGAACGAGGAAAAGGGGAACTTTATGAAGAAAGAGGAAAAGAAAGAATTTTATAAAATAGTAGCATCTATTATAAATAATAAAGAGTTTCAGCGTAGAAAAACATTTAAACATCATGGGGATGAAAGTGTTTTTGATCATTCTTTGAAAGTAGCTCTTTTATCGTACTCCTTAGCAAAAAAGTTTCATTTAGATGCACAAAGTTGTGCGATTGGAGGCTTGTTGCATGATTTTTATACAAAACCTTGGATGGATAATAAAGTAAAAGGAAAAAAGATAACAGAATTACATGGGTTTGTTCATGCCAAAGAAGCCTATCAAAATGCTTTAAAAGAATTTCCTTATTTGATGACCCCTAAAATTAAGGATATCATTGTAAAACATATGTTTCCCCTTACACCTCTCCCCCCTTCATATGCAGAAAGCTGGATTGTTACTCTTTCTGATAAAATTGTTTCAATGAGTGTTTTCAAAAAACCAAAAGATCTGCCAATGTATTTAGGTATAAATAAAAAAAAGAAAAGAAGTGATAAAAATGAATGATACAATTGCTGCGATTGCTACAGCACTAGGAATTGGTTCTATCTCTATTATTAGAATAAGTGGGGAAAAGGCGATTACAATTGTGAATCGTATTTTTAAAGGTGCAGATTTAAAAGAGGTGGATTCTCACACAATCCATTATGGATTTATTATGAATGGGGCAGAAAAGATAGATGAGGTTTTAGTAACTGTTATGAGGGCTCCTAAAAGTTTTACAACAGAGGATGTTGTTGAGATTAACTGTCATGGTGGAATTGCGGCCACAAATAAGGTATTGGAAATGTTGTTAATAAATGGTATTCGTTTAGCTGAACCAGGTGAATTTACAAAAAGAGCCTTTTTGAATGGTCGTATTGATTTATTAGAGGCAGAAGGAATTATGGATTTAATTGAGGCTAAAACGGAAAAGAAAAGGAGCCTTGCTCTTTCTCAAATGGGAGGGAAGATTTCAAATTTAATTCGAGATTTAAGAAAAGATATTGTTGAGATTATATCACATATAGAAGTGAATATTGATTATCCAGAATATGAAGATATAGAAGTATTAAAAAAAGAAGATATTCTTCCTAAATTAGAGAAAATAGATCAAAAAATAAATCATATATTAAAAGAAAGTAATGATGCAAGTATTATTGAAGATGGAATTTTAACTGCTATTATCGGAAGACCAAATGTAGGAAAGAGTAGTCTTTTAAATGTATTACTAGATGAAGAAAAAGCCATTGTGACAGATATTCCTGGAACTACTAGAGATATTGTAGAAGGCCTGGTTCCTATAGACGGAATTTTACTTAAGATAATTGACACTGCAGGAATTAGAAATACAGAAGATAAAGTAGAAAGTATAGGTGTAAAGAAGAGTTATGATTTTATAGAAAAGGCAGATTTAATTTTGTTTGTTTTAAATTATAATCAATCTCTTACTCGCGAAGATTTACAAATATTAGAAAAAATAAAAAATAAAAATTATATAGTTGTTATTAATAAAGTAGATTTAGAACGTAGGATAGAAGTAGAAAAACTTCCATATGAAAAAACAGTTTATATGAGTGCTTTAAAAAAATCTGGTGTAGAAAAAATAAAAACCAAGATTCATGAAATGTATCATTTAGAAAAATTAGAAACACAGGATCCCACATATTTAACGAATGCAAGAAGTCTTGCATTATTAGAAAAAGCGAAGATATCTCTTGAAAATGGAAGAAAGGCTTTAGAAAATGGTATCTGTGTAGATATGGCAGAAATCGATATAAGAGAAGCTTGGAGTATATTGGGGGAAATTACAGGTGATACTTATACAAATGAACTCATTGATGAACTATTTAGTAGATTTTGTTTAGGAAAATAGTAAATTTTATATAGAAGTTTTCTTGTTATTCTTATCAATGAATAGTATAATAGCTTAGAAAAAGAGGCGGTAAGATGAAATATGAAGTGATTGTTGTAGGTGGTGGTCATGCGGGGTGTGAAGCATCTCTTGCCAGTGCTAGAAAAGGCCATAGAACTCTTCTTATTACAGGCAGAATTGGGAATATAGCAACCATGCCTTGTAATCCATCTATTGGTGGGAGTGCCAAAGGGATTGTTGTAAGGGAAATAGATGCTCTTGGTGGAGAAATGGGGAAAAATGCAGATCAATCGTTATTACAGATGAAGATGTTAAACTATAAAAAAGGACCTGCTGTTCGTGCATTAAGAGCCCAAGCAGATAAAGTAACATATCCTCAAAACATGTTACAAACATTACAAAATACAGATTATTTAGATATAAAAGAGGGAATTGTTGAAGACTTAATAGTAGAAGAACATAAAGTTCAAGGGGTAGTTCTTGAAGACAGCGAAAAGATTTTATCAAATATGGTAATATTAACCACAGGAACCTATTTGAAAGCAGATATATTAGTGGGAGATACAAGAAGAAGAGAAGGTCCTAATGGAGAGAGACCAAGTGAATTTTTAAGTGATCGATTAAAGGAATTAGGATTTAAAATCATTCGTTTAAAAACGGGAACACCTCAGAGAATTGAAAAAAGATCGATTGATTTTACAAAAGTAAAATTGGAATTAGGAGATTCTAAATTATATACATTTAGTCATGATAATGAAGCCTATTATCAGGTAGAAGAACAGATTCCATGTCATTTAGTATATACCAATGAAAAGACACATCAAATTATCAGGGAGAATTTAAGTAAATCTAGTATGTATGGTGGATTAAATGATATTGAGGGGATTGGACCTAGATATTGTCCATCCATTGAAGATAAAATTGTTAGATTTAGTGATAAAGAAAGACATCAACTCTTTTTAGAACCAGAAAGTCTTTATTATGATGATATTTATTTGCAAGGATTTTCCACAAGTATGCCATATGATGTACAAGAAGATATGGTTCATAGTTTAGAAGGATTTGAACACGCTATTATAAAAAAATATGCATATGCCATTGAATATGATGCAATATACCCAACACAACTTAAACAATCCTTAGAAACAAAATTAATCGAAAATTTATTTACAGCAGGACAAATTAATGGAACAAGTGGATATGAAGAAGCCGCTTGTCAGGGTCTTATGGCAGGTATTAATGCTTCTTTAAAGTTAGAAGGGAAAGAGCCATTAGTTCTTAGAAGAAGTGATGCTTATATAGGGGTACTTATTGATGATTTGGTAACAAAAGGTGTAAGGGATCCATATCGATTGTTAACATCAAGGGCTGAGTATAGACTTCTCTTAAGACACGATAACGCTGATTTGAGATTAAGAGAATATGGTTATCAAGTTGGTTTAATTGATGAAAAAAAATATCAGAAGTATTTAGATAAAAAAAATAAAATACAAGAATTGACGAATCTTTTAAAAAATACAAAAATAACTCCTAAAAAAAATATAAATGAATATTTTGAAAAAATAGGAAGTCCTATTTTAAAAGATTCTATAAGTTTATATAATTTATTAAAAAGACAAGAATTTGATATGGACAAACTGAAACAATTTATAGAGATTCCATATGATAAAGAAATTACTGAGGAAGTAGAGTTATTTAATAAGTATGAGGGGTATATAAAAAAGGCAGAAGAAGAAGTTCGAAAAATGCTTTCTTTAGAAGATGAGAAGATTCCAGATTTTATCAATTATGATAGGATTAAAAATTTAGCGAGTGAAGCAAAACAAAAGCTAAAGGAAGTAAAGCCAACTTCTATTGGACAAGCAATGCGTATTAGTGGTGTAAATCCTTCTGATATTTCTATATTGATGATTTATTTAAAAAAAGGAGAAAAGAATGGGAAATAGTGAATTTATTAAAGAATTAGAAAATTTAAATATATATATGAATTCATCTCAAGCATCTCAATTAGAAAAATATTATACATTATTAATAGAGTGGAACCAAAAAATGAATTTAACAGGAATTACAAAAAAAGAGGATGTTTATTTAAAACACTTTTATGATAGTGCAACTCTATCAAAAATAATTAATTTAAAAGATTATAAAAGTTTATGTGATATTGGCACAGGAGCAGGATTTCCTGGAATGATATTAAAGATTTTATTTCCTCATTTACAAGTAACATTAATAGATTCACTGCATAAAAGAATTCATTTTTTAAAGGAAGTTATTCATGAACTTTCTTTAGATGGTATCACCGTCATTGAAGAAAGAGCAGAAGAGTATGCTAAAATCCATAGGGAAAAATTTGATATTGTTACTTCACGTGCTGTCGCACCACTTTCTATTTTAATGGAATACTCTGTTCCTCTTCTAAAAGTAGATGGTTATTTTATTCCTATGAAAGGGAAAATAGAAGATGAAATGAAAAATATAGGCAAAGCAACTATTCAATTAGGGATTGAATTAGAAGAAAAACAGATTTTTACATTACCTATTGAGAACAGTCAAAGATCATTAATCAAATTTAAAAAGAAAAAAATAACAAATATAAAATATCCAAGAAAGTATAATGAAATAAAAAAACATCCTTTATAATAAAGATGTCCATAATTCTTTTAAATTTTTATATTGTGTAAGATTATGAGAGAATATATAGTACATATTTAGAACATAAACTTGATAAAAATCTTGAGGTATTTCTAAATCTTTATCTTTATATGACCAAGAATAAGTTACTTCTTTCATTTCATTTTCATATAGTATAAAGTTATATTGTATAATTTCATCAATTGTAGAAAGATAGTTTTTTACTATCTTTTTTCTTTTAATCCCGTATTCTAAAATAGAAAAGTTATTGCGACTATCCCAATTTGGTGTAGTTATAATGATTTGTAAAAAAGTTATCTTGCTTCCAAATATTAGATAATGAATGGTATCATTTTTTAAGTCAATATAGAAAATAAAAGGATCATTTATGTTTCTTATTTCTTTTAGTAATTTACTGTGAAAGATTTTATCTTTTAATTTTTTTTCATTTTTTAGAAGAAAATTCATACACTCACCTCATCATTAACATACACGATGTATACTAAAATTACAAATGGTAAATATTGTAAATATAAGTATATATTTTTGCAAATATGATAAATATAAAAATTTTATTGAATTATTTCCCAAATTATAGTAATATAGATGTATAAGAGAATAAAGTAGGAGGATTGTGTGATGAAAGGCGAAGCAAATGTAGTCATGCTCCATATAAATGATATTTTGCCTAATCGATTTCAACCCCGCATTAAATTTAATGAAAATAAAATAGGGGAATTGGCAGAATCTATAAAAAAGTATGGAGTGATTCAACCTATCATTGTTAGAAGAGTTGGCGATAAATATGAAATCATTGCTGGTGAAAGACGCTATAAAGCAAGTGTTTTAGCAAATCTTAAAGAAATTCCAGCGATTATTAATAACTTAGATGATAAAGATAGTTCTGAAGTAGCACTAATTGAAAATGTTCAAAGAGAGAATTTAACTCCAATTGAAGAAGCTATTTCCTATAAAAAAATATTAGACATGGGGTATCATACCCAGGAGAATTTAGCAACTAAATTAGGAGTCAGTCAGAGTGCTGTTGCAAATAAACTTAGACTTTTGAATTTAACAGAAGAAGTGCAAGAAGCATTGTTGGAAAATAAAATTTCAGAAAGACATGCTAGATCTTTATTAAAATTGAAAAATAACAATGATCAAGTACAAATGCTTTATCGTGTAATACAAGAGAGATTAACCGTAAGAAAATTAGATGAGGAAATAGAAAAATTATTACAAAAAGAATCTCAAAATTCTACTTTAGAAGAAAAAGAAGATTTAAATGAAGAAATAGAAATTCTGAATATTTTAAACTCTTATAAAGAAGAAAAGAAAAATAAAGAAAAAAAAGAGGAGGAAAAAAATATGAACCCAAATGATCCAATGAATCAATTTGATATCCCTGAAGTAAATATGACAAATAATAATATTCAGGGAGTTTCAAATAATCAGGTGCAGGCACCACTTTCAGACGCTAATGTTAATAATTTTATAAATAATAATCTAGGAGGAACTATAGTTGATAATTCAGTTCCAGATACAACAATCAATCCAACAACAAATGCGAGTACACCTGGTTTTATGGATATTGATAGAATTCAAAGAGAGGCTATGGATATAACAGGTACAACTCCAATTCATCCTACACCAGTGCAAGCAGATCCAACTTTGATAAATATGGATTCGCAACCATCATCCCAAGTAGGACAGATGGAACAACAAGGAAAATTTTTTGATGTTTTACCAAGTATGCAAAATCATCAGGAAAATATAGGAATTCAGAATGAAAATCCAACATTTATGAATTCAAATTCCTCTGTTTCAACCCCTTCAATAGGTGAGAATTCTAATTTTACTAATATTTTAGAAAATCCAACAATAGATCCTATTCCAATGCAAAATGTATCTAGTATAAATGAAAATGGGAATCTGCCTAGTTCTTTTGATCAACCAGTATCAACATCAATTGAAACAGAAAATCGTTCTGAAGGTGAATCTACTCCTTTATCTGGAATCAATATGCAACCTAATAATATTCCATTAGAAGGTCCTATTGTTGTAGATCCATTTCAGACAAGTCCAATGAATAATAATTCAGTAGAAATACCAGTAAATATACCATCTAATGATACAACTCATAATGAGGTAGTTTCTCCATTACCAACTTTTGATTTTAATATGCAGAGTCCATCTTCTCAAATGGTAATGCCTGAGACGAATATTCAAGTGGACATGCCTATTGCAGAACAAGTATTACCTTCTGAAAGTGATACTATGACTCATCAGGCAATGAATATGGGAATCCCAGAAGTTCCTATTATAGAGCCAATTCCAGTAAATCCTCTTTCTCAGGAACCTATTCGAACTATAGATGGAGTAGCCCCATTAGAGGCAGAAGTACCAATCCCAGTTCAAGGGTCGCCAATTATGAATGAATCCATAAATTCATTTAATATGAATTCTCAATCCACAAACACAGTTAATATTCAAATGGCTATAAATGTAATAAATAGAGCAAATGAAGAATTAAAAAATCTTGGATTTACTACTACAGTGGAAGATTTAGATTTAGGAAATTTACACCAAATTACAATTAGAATTAATAAATAGATTTTTCTATTTATTTTTTTTATATAGATGGTGTTGATTATTTTTAATATGAATAGAATCAAATGATCTTGAAATACCTGAGTATTCATGATACAATTTTAACTATATTTATGGAAAACTTTTTTATTGGTTTTATAAATTATTTAAAATAATAAAAAATGATTTGTCTTAATTTGGTTAGATTTTAAATTAGAATCTATGACAAGTAATAACAAGAATAAGATTGTGGATTGATTTTCTTAAATAAAACTTATATATGAAAAAAAGAGTGAAGTATTATGGAATATGATAAATTTTTAGCGAAATATAATAAGATTGATTTGATAGAAAATTGTACCATTGATATTGACTTACTCAAAGTTATTCATAAATATTTATTTGGGGATAGTCCTAGTGAACAGTCAATTGTGGGAGTTTTCAGATATACAAAAGGACAAGTGCTTATGATCGAATTAGGAAAATTTTAGAAAAGTTATCAATACTTATAAATAGAGATGTATCTATTGATAATATATTGCACTAGTATGTAAGGGTATAGCTGTTATTTGGATGTATCAACCATTTTATGATGGAAATACTAGATGTTGCTTATTATTACAATGATTATTGTTGAAACAAAGAAAGTTAGAAATTCATTTTGATAGAAATACTTCTTTTATAGGAACTGTATATAGCGAAAATGATGAAATTCCATTTTTTATAGATAAAGTTAAAAAACATATTTTGAATATTGATAGTAGATAAGATCATATTTGCATGTATATGAGGAGTTGACAGTATGAAAAATAAAAACTACCAATTTGTGTTTTTATATGCAATTGGGTCTATTTTAATTGTTGCTGGACATTGTAATAATGGTAGTATTAATTTAGCATTTGATTTTTTTGATATTTATACATTTCATCTAGCATTATTTATTTTCGCATCTGGGTATTTTTACAAAGAAAAGTATGAATCCAATCCTTTAAAGTATATATGGAAAAAATTTAAAAAACTTATTATTCCTATGTACATGGTGAATTTGTTTTGTGGAATTTTTATTTTAATCTTGAAAAGATATGGTTTCAGCATTGGTGCAGAGTTTAGTTTATATAATATACTTATTGCACCATTAAAAGATGGACATCAATTTGTATATAATATGTGTTTCTGGTTTGTTGTACCCTTATTTATGATAGAAAGTTTTAATATATTCATTAGAAAATTAAATAAAAAAATTGGATTTAATTATGAATATTTTAATACAATAGTATACTTTATGTTTGGAATAGGAGTATTATGTTTTGCAAAGTATGGTTCTAATATACAAAATCATTTATTTATTTTAAGATTTTTCTATTTTTTACCTTATTATCAATTAGGAATTTTATATCATAAAAAAATAGAAAAGCATGATACCCTTTGTAATGAAAAATATTTTCTATTATTATTTGGCATTCAGTTTATTTTAATAACAATGAATAAAGGATTGCCTTCTTATTCTCCTTCATGGATGCAATTTAATGGACAGATTTTTCTACCCTATTTAGAGGCGATCCTTGGTATTGCCTTTTGGCTTAGAATTTCTAAAATAATGGAAGAATATACTAAAAAAAGTAAATTAATAAATTGTGTAGCAGATCATGCTTATTCTATCATGGCATATCAGTTTTTTGGATTCTTCTTTGTTAAATCTATATTTGCCCTATTTAGTAAGTATACACCTTGTTTCTCTAATTTTGATTTTGTAGCTTTTAAAAATAATGTTTGGTACTATTATTTACCATTTAATATGAATCAGTGGTTAATTGTTTATTTAATATTTGGAATTGTAACCCCTATTTTAATAAATAATATTATAGTATATTACAAGGAAAAAATAACAAATATTTTACCTATATTATATAGAAAATAAATTTTTAAGAAATATATAGAATAGTGAATACATGTTGATAGAAGAGATGGAAGTAGTAGAAATGAAAAATTTAAAAAATTTATATAATAGTAATATTGATATTAATATTACAGGAGTTAGTATTCATTCTAAAAATACAAAAAAGGGAGATTTATATATTGCTAGAAAAGGATTAAACAGTGATGGAAATTTATTTGTGCAAGAAGCAATCGATCATGGAGCAGTTGCTGTTGTTTCAGATCGCAATCTTGATATAGATATTCCTCTAATAAAGGTTTTAGATATAAATTCTGCAGTGAGTGAAATCATAGAGTGGTATTATGGGAGTTTTAACGACTGTTTTCATGTAATTGGAGTAACGGGAACGACAGGTAAAACTTCTGTTTGTTATTACTTAGAACAATTACTAAATCAATTTGATTATACAAGTTTGATGTGCACAAATTGTGTGAAATGTAACGGAAGTAACCAAACCAAACCCTCTTTGGCACACACAATGTATCCTATCAATGCTATATATCAAAATTTATTAAAATTTAGGGAAAAAGAATCGAAAAATGTTGTTTTAGAAGTGACAAGCGAGGGACTTAAACAAAATCGAACTGGAAATTTAATGTTTGATATAGGAGTATTAACTAATATTGATATTGCCCATATAGATGCCCATGGAAATATGGAAGATTATATAGAATCAAAGCTAAAAATGTTTAATAAAATCAAAAAAAATGGCGTAGCAATATTAAATAAGGATAGTAAATATTTTGATAGATTTGAAAAGACTTGTAACTGCTCAGTTTATACATATGGTAAAACGAATGATTGTGATTTACAATTTTTTGATGTGAACTATAGTATGGAAGGAACCTCTTTTAAAATTAAATATAAGAATCATATATATTTTTTAAAAACACATTTAATAGGAACAGGAAATGTTTATAATATTTGTTCTGTAATTCTAGTAGCCCTAAAATTGGGATATAATATTAAAGATGTAATTCCTAAAGTAGAAAATTTATGCATAAAAGGTAGACTAGAAATTATAAAACATAAAAATAGAAACTATGTAATCGATTTTGCTGTTACATCTTACGCATTAAGAACAAATTTAGAATTTTTAAATACAATTAAAAAGAATAAAATTATTTGTGTAATTTCTAAGTTAGAAGGAAAAGATTCAAATGAATATTATGAATTTGGAAAAATTGCTAATCAATTATGTGATACTGTTATCGTTACAACAGACCGAAATAAAACAGGAAAGAGTGAGGCTATAAAGTATATAAGTAGTGAGTTAAAAAGTATATTCTATAAGATAGTTTTAAATCGGGAAGATGCGATTAAATATGCAATCGATTTATCAGATGGAGATGATATTATCTATATTGTGGGGAGTGAGTATTTCTTTAAAAATGAAAATGAAGAAGCTATAAATCCTTATGAAATCATTGAAAAATATAGTAATGAATAAAAAAATTGAACAAGTGTAAGCCAGGATCCTATCAATACTGGCTTTTTCTATTTGTAAGAAAAAAGCACATTTACGTTTCCATTAACATAAGATAATATATAAATATGGTTTAGAAAATAAGCCTTTTTTTTCGTGTATAAAAATCTCAAAATGAAACTTTTCATCAGAAACAAAAAAATGAATGTAAACATGTATGATTTATTTACATTTTTACTTGAAAATGTTTCCAAAAAGAGTTAATATCATTATTGTAAAAAATGCTTGCATATTTAAATTATTTGTAGTACAATAGCCACCAAAAAAAGGAGTGAAGTTTATGAAAAATCCAAAAAACATATTTAAATTTGATATAAAAGATAAATTAATTTTAGTAGGGATAGTATCATTACTCTCAATATGTATGATAGGGTTAAGTAGTCAACTTATAAAACAAGATATAGAATTATCAAAATCCTCTTATGATTATTTAGCATATAACAAAGGGGATGTTCGATATCTATCAGACTTGGATTTTATTACTGATAATAACTGGTCTTATAACGGTTGGTCAGGACATGAAATTCAAAAGGATAAAAACCAAGATGAAGGGACATTGAGTTTAATCATTGATGGTGAAAGACGATACTTTACTAAAGGTATAAGTATTCATGGGAAAGGTCAAGCGACTTTCGATATTTCAGAACTATCAACCTCCTTTCCACGTTTTATTGCGAAAATAGGAGTAGATGCAGCACGAGGAAACAATGGAAATATTTGGATTCAGATTCTTGTATCAAATAATGGTAGCAAATGGACATCGCTATTAAAAACAGGAAATATGAATGGTAACACAAATGCTGTAGATGTTGATGTAAATGTTGAAGGTTATAAATACTTGAGAATATATGTTGATCCGATTGGAAGTAACGCGGCCGATCATGGTACAATAGCTAACGCAAGGTTAGTAAAACAGGATTTTGATAAGAATGCACCTGCATTTGATAAAGTGAAACCAGATCAATATTATGATGAAATTTTACGTATTAAAGATAAAGATTACAACTATGAAAATAACTATAGACAAATACTTGAGAGAGAATTTGTAAGAAAAATTGGCTATTGGAATATTCAAGAAATTGCAGATCATACTGAAGGTATGCGTGAGACATTAGAGTGGATTTTAAGTGAAGATGAAAGACTTGAACAAATAATCGAAGTGGGTGAAATTTCTAACAGTTTAACTTTTATGAATATCATAAATGATCTATATATTAGAAATAAAGAAGCACTGAAAACAGAAAAAGGTTATGTATACCAAAAAATGATGATTGGACTTGCTGCAGCATATTCTACAGATAGAGTCATTTCACCGCTTTCATTCGGTTTTTTAGGAACATCTTATGATTATGTAGAACGATTTACTTTAATGAAAAAATTATTTGATGAGAATAAACTAAAAAGAGTTAAAACAAATGCTTTGGCTGGTGAATTTGTTAAGAATGATTGGTTTAAAGATTATCATGTTCAATTAATGCGTATGGTTATGCAAGATGGTACCAGTAATGTAGATCTTATGTGGCTTAATGGATATACAAATGAAAAACAAAGTTTAAGTTTTTATATGATTCCTTATATTTCGCCAAATTATAATCAAGCAAGATTCTATGATGAAACCAATAGGGAATTATATGATGGAAAGTATTTTCTGAGTAAATATAATGTGCCTTATGGTATCAGAGTTCAAAGATATTGGATGGTTATTGAAGGTGGAGGAATCTGTTGGAACGCATCCCGTTTTGGGCAAAGTATGAATCGTGTTAATGGTATTCCAGCAACAGGTGCATATCAACCTGGACATGAATTATATATCCATTATTATCAAGATAATAATGGAAATGGTTATTGGACACCCCGATATGGTAACTGGGGAAATGCTGGTAGTACTTGGGGTGGTAGTAACCGCTATCGCTATATATTTGATTGGGGCAATAAATATTTTACTGATCAAAAAATTAGTGGTTCTAAAGGTGCAACAAGTACAGGCTATTTATATCTAGGTCAGGAAAATTTAAATAATTATGACAAATATAAAAAGTCATTATATTATAATTTAATTGCTAATTCTTACACAGATGATAATAAAAAGCTTGAAACATATTTTAAATCTTTAGAGATTAATAATTTAAACTTAGATACTTATGATTATATAATCTCGCTTTATAAGAAAATGAGTGTTAAAAATGAAGGTGGAATAATAACATCAAATGATTGGTACACTCTAGCAAACAAGATAATTGAATCATATACTTATTATCCTGTAGCAATGTTTGATTTACTAAAAGTTATAAGACCATATTTAGAAGGTGGTCATAGATTAGATATAGATAGACTTGAAAAAGAGGCTTTAACCAAGGCTACCACGGCTTCTGCGAGTGTTACAAATTCAGTTGATGGTACCAGAACACACGCTAGACAACTTTTAGGAAAGACTCAACCTGATCCAGTGTCATTTTCATTTGATGGGACTAATGCTGGTAAAATAGTCAAAAATCCTAACTATTCCCTTGCTTGGGGATATAGTTTAGATGGTGGTAAAACTTTTACTGATTTTAAAATAGATGATTCAATTACTTTGAGTCAAGAGGAATTAGAAAGTATTACTGCTGAAAACGACATTATTGTTAATTTCATGGGATTAACTTATACATTTAGAATTGATATTACTAAGGGTACAGTAGATAATAATTTGTTTGCAAATGATTTAGAAAATAGAGTTGTAGGTATAACTTTAAATTATGAATGGAGAAACAATGAAAACGATACTTGGACTTCATATAAAGATGCCTCTCCAGATAATACAGGAAATAAAACATTATATGTAAGAAAAGTAGCGTCAGGAACGCAACTTACAAGTGATACCGCAACTTATACTTTTACAGAAGATAATCAACCAAATACGAGAAAATATGTACCAGTATCACATTTGAGCATTGAAGCAGTATCAACAGAAGCTACAAGCAATGGAGGAGCTGCTATATATGCTATTGACGGAAACTATAATACCAGATGGCATAGTGCTTGGAATGGATCTGATACACAAAGATTTATAACAATAAAATTAGATAAAAAAAGATTTGTTTCTGCAGTTGAGTTTGTACCTGCAGGAGGAGGAAATGGGAAAATATATGACGGAACCATTTGGGGAAGCGCAGATGGTGAGAACTGGGAAATACTATCAAAAAAAACCGGATTAACTTACACCAATAAAGCTGATACAATAGCACAAGCAATTCAAAATACAAAAAGTTTTGAAATAGAAGACCCAAAAGAAGTACAATATATAAAAATAGTTGCAGATAGAACAAATGGCAATTGGTTTACAGCTCGTAATTTCAATATTTTCCAAGATCTAACAAAAAATCCACGCCCAACTGCTGGTATAGGATATAGTGAAACAGATCCTACAACTAACAATGTAGTAGCAAGATTAGTAAATCCAAGTACCAATATTACAATTACAAACAATGGTGGAAGTGATACCTATACCTTTACTGAAAACGGAGAATTTACATTTGAATTTGTTGATGAGAAAGGTACTAAAGGTACAAGTACTGCTAAAGTAGATTGGATTGATAGAAAATCCCCAACTGCCACTATTGAATATAGTACAAATTCCTCTACCAATCAAACAGTTGTCGCAACCTTAAAACCAAGTGAAGATGTTATCGTTACAAATAATGGTGAGTACATGGTGGATGATGATGGAAATATTCTTGATAAAGATGGAAATATTATGAATGGATACACAGTGGATGATGATGGAAATGTTAAAGATACGAGTGGTAGTATAATTGCTAACATCAATACATTCACTTATGAATTCTTATCAAATGGAGAATTTACATTTGAGTTTATGGATAGAGCTGGTAACAAGGGAAGTGCTACAGCTAAAGTTACTTGGATTGATCATGATGTTCCGAATGCTACACTAACATATAATATACCAACTTTTACCAACCAAAATGTTACAGTGACTGTAGAATTTGATGAGGATGTAATTGTTATGAATAATGATGGAAAATCCTCATATACTTTCACTGATAATGGTGAATTCACATTCTATTTTAAAGATTTAGCTGGAAATACAAATAGCATAACTGCTAAAGTAAATTGGATCGATAAAGTAGCTCCAACAGCTGAGTTAAAATATGAAAGAATTGGTAATAAAGTTATCGTTTATGTTGTCAATCCTAGTAAGACTATCACTTTCCAAAATGGAAATGGTATTTATGAATTTACTGCTAATGGTCATTATGATATTTTATTCTATGATAAATTAGGGAATATGGGTAAATTAACAGCTATTATTAATGGTCTAAAAGATAATACACAAAATAATCATACAGGAAGTACTGGAGGAAACAGTAATCTTGGAAATAGTACAATTACTAGTAAGGAAAATTACACATCTTTTAATAATATGAATGATAAAGAATCTACCCAAATTACCGAACCAGATAATCAAGAGTCTGAACAGAGAGACGAAAATAACAAGATAGATGATGAAACTCAAAGTGACATGAATATAACAGATAAACAAAATAAAAAACTTGATGATAAAGATATTAAGAAAACTGAAAAAAGTATTCAAACAGAAAAAGCGAAGATTAATTACAATATTCTTATAGTAATTTTAACAGCTTTAGGAATTATCATTATGAGTATTGTCATTGTTAAAAAAAGAGAAAAAATTTAATTTATATAATACAATAAAAGTAGATAGAGAATACTCTTTTCTACTTTTTATTATATGGAATTAAAGAAAAGTTATTGAACAATATAATGATTAAGAAAAAATGTCTTATCGTATAAAAATATTATATAAGTAAAAACGATCTCTGTTGGTTTTAAATTTAATACATAGTGTTTGATTAATATATTGATGATTTATAATTATGAATAGTTTAATCTAATTTAGGAGAAAATAAAATATGAATAAAATAATTGGAATTATAAAAGATAAAAGTGATTTAGTCATTCGTGTAACAAATGATAATATAATAAATGTTACTGGAATGATGGGTTCAGGAAAAACCACATTAGGAAAAAAATAAATCAAGAAAGAAATATTGAAATAATAAGTTTAAATTGGCTATTTGGATATAGTATAGCCAATAGACCAGATAAAATGAATACATTAATTAAAGAACTTGAGAAAAAATATACAGAAACAAAAGATCAAAATATTTTTAAGTATGTATATTGTAATAAAAAAGATAAGGAAATAGAAAAAAACTATTATAAATATGCAGGTAAAATATACGAATATTTATTACAAAGTTATGAAAAACAGCCAGTTATAATAGAAGGAAGTCATATATATAAATATATAAAATTAGGAGATATAAAAGGAACATTAATTATAAAGAGGACAAGTTTGATACATTCGTATAAAAGAGCTTTTAATAGAGATATTCCAAAACTTTGGGGGATGTATAAAAGTGGAAAAATAGAAATAAAACAAGTTAAACGAAAGTTTTTAAACAGAATAAAGCTTCCTATTAAAGATTATAAGCAAATAAATAGATTTATTAAAGAAGCGATGTTATTAAATAAGACAAGAATGGAGAAATATAATGAACAATGATGACTATAAAAAAACTTTAGATAATATTAGGAATGTATTAACAGATAATATCAAATCTATGAATTATATAGATACTAGTAGAATGTCAAAAAAGGAAAAGTATAATTTAATAATAGAATTACAAAACCAGATTCATCATTTACAAATCGAACTGCTAATAAGAAAGTCCGTTGATCAAAGATATATAAATGGATTAATTCAAAGTAGATATGATGAAATTATGAAATTGCTTCATAATCCAATATTAACCCTGCCAAGTGGAAAACAAATAGAATTTAGTTCTTTATCACCAGAACAATTAGAATATTTAGAGAGCCTATCTGTAAAATCAAAGAAAATTTAAAAAGAATATCAAGTGAAAAGATAATGAAATGTAGGTATTATTGTGCCTATGAAAAATCAAAGGGTAAAGAATTTTATAGAAGATATTATCTAAAACTTATCAAGGGTATCTTAAAAAATGTTATTCGAAATCGACTTGTATCATTGTGTTATTCAATAAAAAAGAATCTACTATTTAATGGATAGTGATGATTAGATAGCAAAACGGTTTGAACATAGTGAAAGAGGCCATCTTTTAGGTGTTGGTTGGTTTGCCCTCGTATAGGGAATTTATATCACATATTTTATGCATAGTTATGATTAGGTATTATATCAAATTTCTTACGAAGAATATTTGCTATTTTTCTCTGTTCTTTAATGCATTTTTTTCTTTTTATAATATTTGTGTTATAATTAATAAAACTTAAGAGGGATAATATGGAGATTATAGATTTATTCATCGATAAAGATAAAAAAGATTACAAATGTTATTCAGAGTTGACAAGATTATTAGATGAGAATCAAGACTTCAAGGAAGTTATTATTTCCGGTTTGATCAAAGGAAAAATTAGGGGATTTGATGAGAAATTATGGCATGAAATATGTTCCTAGAATATTAGAAGAATTCATAGTTTCGAAAATGTATTTATAGATGGTACGAATATAGGATATTGTACAGTTACGGCAAAACAATTAAGTTATTCATTAGATGATTGTTATATATGTGGGGGTTCTCTTCCATTATTAAAGAACACAAAAAATTGTAAAGACGGTAGTCATACATGGATTTTATATAATAATGAGGTTATAGATACAACATTAATGCTGATTATAAGTCATAATTATATAGAAAAAATAGGATATTTGGAAGAGAATCGATATAATCCAAATCTTAATCCTATTTATTTAGAAGCAAAATCTTTTACTAGAGATACTAGTACTAAGAGAAAAAGATAAAAAGTAAAATAATGATTTATGGGAAGCATAAAACCAAAAATATAATAAAGGAAAAGGTCTTTTTAATCCGAGTGATTTTCACAATATGATTAATAATTTTTTTCTATTTTCATAGAGTTACAAATTACAAAGCAATGTTAGTAATCACTTTTTTTTATGTATAGAAATGATTTACTTATAAAGTAATTTTTACTATTTAATTATGTTTAAATTAGTATCAAAATATAAGCTAAGACTAATCACAAGTCATAGAAAAGTTAGCAGAGAAAATTCATAATGATAGGAAACACCAGATTTTACTTGGCATAACAGGTACAGAAAAAACTTTACAATTGCAATATTATCCAAAAGGTGAATAAACCAACGCTTGTTCTTACCCATAATAAAACACTTGTAGGTCAATTTTATTCAGAATTAAAAGAACTATTTTCAGCAGATCATATTTGCCATTTCGTTTCTTATTATATTACCATAAAAACGCTTAAAATAATTACGAGGGAAACATGTAGATGTTTCCTTGTTTTGTTTTAAAGTAAGTGTTAAAATATATTATTAGAAATCAACTTATATGATTTAGTGTTATTTAGTATTTTTCAGTAAATTGTGACCTTTATTTGTCCTCCTCAATGAAAAGTTAACTATTGACCAGTTAAATTTATTACTTAGGGACGAATTTAAAATTATTAGAGACTAATAATCTAGCTGAGAGTAATCATAATAGAAATGAACGGAGGAGCTAAAATGTTTGAATTAGTATCAAAATATAAGCCAAGCGGAGACCAACCACAAGCCATAGAAAAGTTAGTAGAAGGAATTAATAATGACAAGAAGCACCAAATTTTACTTGGTGCAACAGGTACAGGAAAAACATTTACCATAGCAAACGTGATAAAAGAGGTAAATAAGCCTACACTGGTTCTTGCTCATAACAAAACATTAGCAGGTCAGCTTTATTCAGAATTTAAAGAATTATTTCCTAATAACCATGTAGAGTATTTTGTCTCGTATTATGATTATTATCAACCAGAAGCATATGTTGCAAAAACAGATACATATATTGAAAAAGATGCGTCTATTAATGATGAGATAGATGAACTGAGACATTCTGCCACAGCATCTTTATTATCTCATAGAGATGTAATCGTTGTTTGTTCTGTTTCTTGTATATATGGTATAGGTGAATTTGAAGAATATAGAAAGAAAACCATTACATTAAAAGAAGGGGAAGAAGTAGAGAGAGATCAAATCTTAGAAAAATTAGTAGAAATGATGTATGAAAGAAATAATATGGATTTAAAAAGAGGATCTTTTAGAGTTCGGGGGGATATTTTAGAAATTATGCCAATTGGTTGGCATGGTAAAGGAATTAGAATTGATTTTTTTGGAGACGAAATTGATAAAATATATGAGTTTGATACTTTAACAGGTTCCATTTTGACAGAAAAAAAGAGTATTACAATTTTTCCTGCTAGTCACTTTGTAACAAGTGAAGAAAAATTAAAAATAGCGATTCAAAATATAAAAAAAGAACTTGCAGAGAGACTTGAATATTTTAAAAAAGAAAATAAACTTTTAGAACATCAAAGATTAATGGAAAGAACAAATTATGATATAGAAATGCTTTCTGAAACTGGCTTCTGTAGAGGGGTTGAAAATTATTCTAGACATCTTGCTTTAAAAAAAGAAGGAGATACTCCTACGACCCTAATAGACTTTTTTCAAAATGATTTTTTACTAGTGATAGATGAATCTCATGTGACAATTCCTCAAGTAAAAGCAATGTATAATGGAGATCAAGCAAGAAAAAGTGTATTAGTCGATTATGGTTTTAGATTACCTAGTGCTAAAGATAATAGACCATTAACTTTTGCAGAATTTGAAAAAAAAGAAGATCATGTCATTTACGTTTCAGCTACTCCAGGAGATTATGAAAAGGAAAAAACAAATACGATTATTGAACAAATTATTCGTCCAACAGGACTTTTAGATCCAGTAATAGAAGTAAAACCAATGAAGGGCCAAATAGATGATTTAGTAAAACAAATTTATAAGAGAAAAGAAAAGAATGAAAGAGTTCTTGTGACAACACTTACCATTCGAATGGCAGAAGAGTTAACTGATTATTTAAAAAAATTAGATATAAAAGCTTGTTATTTACACAATGAAATAAAAACTTTTGAAAGACTTCGAATTATTCGTGATTTACGT
This sequence comes from uncultured Mycoplasmatota bacterium, assembly GCA_947576095.1. Classification (GTDB taxonomy): domain Bacteria; phylum Bacillota_I; class Bacilli_A; order RF39; family UBA660; genus RUG12867. Next base: position 31,551 of record CANPPW010000003.1, read on the forward strand.
CTTGGTAAATATGATGTTGTTGTAGGAATTAACCTACTAAGAGAAGGAATAGATATACCTGAGGTGAGTTTAATTGCCATTATGGATGCTGATAAACAAGGATTTTTAAGAAGTGAACGAAGTTTAATACAAACGATTGGTAGAGCAGCTAGAAATGAAAATGGTCATGTTATTATGTATGCAGATACTGTTAGTGATGCTATGAATATTGCTATAAAAGAAACAGAAAGAAGAAGAAACATTCAGATTCAATATAATGAAAAATATCATATTATCCCTAAAACTGTTAAAAAAGAAATTCGTGAACTTATTAGTAATAATAAAGAAGTCGAAGAAAAAATAGATGTAAGTTTAAGTAAAGAAGAAAAACAAAAAATGATCCTAAAAATAGAAAATGAAATGAAAGAATCTGCAAAAAATCTTGATTTTGAAAGAGCTATGGAACTTAGAGATATTTTATATGAATTAAAGGAAAGAAAAAATGGTAAAGTTTAAAAAAATATATATTGAAATTACAAATAAATGTAATTTAAATTGTACTTTTTGTTCAAAAGATAATTTACCTTTAAAAGATATGAATATTTCTGAATTTGAATATATTATAAAGGAGATAAATTCTTATACAGATTATCTTTACCTCCATGTGAAAGGGGAACCCCTTCTACATCCTTCTTTAAAACAAATTCTAAATATATGTAAAAAATATAATAAAAAAGTAAACATTACAACCAATGGAACATTACTTAAACAGAATGCTGAAATTTTGATAGAATCAAAAATAGTAAGACAGATAAATATATCTTTGCATAGTGAACATGGCTCTAGAGAAAAATATCTGGAACAAATTCTGGATGCCACTAAAATATTATTAGAAAAAACAGATATACAAATCGTCTTTAGATACTGGGCTTTATCTAAAAATAAGCTTCTTAAGCAGTATGAAGATGAAATAGATGTTATTATGAATTATTTTTCTTTGCCAACTTTTAAAAAGAAAGAAATTCTTGAAAAAGATAATATTACATTATGTAATCATCTATATCTTAATAAAGAAAAAAGATTTATTTGGCCAAAAGATTCTAAAGCAGAAGGAGAAGTTGGAACCTGTTATGGAAGTAGACATCATCTTGCGATTCTAGTGGATGGAAGGGTTGTCCCTTGTTGTTTAGATAGTACAGGAATAGTTACTTTTGGTAATATATTTCATGAATCATTTGCGGATATTATAAATAGTCCAAGATTAATAGACATGAAAACAAGTTTTCAAAATAGAAAAATAAAAGAACCTTTTTGTCAGAAATGTACATATCGATTTAAATTTAAAATATAAATGTGTTATAATGAAACAAGGTGATATGATGAAGTTTTTAAAAAAATATCGGACCTTTATTTCTGTTTTAGTAGAGTGGGGGATTCATATTCTTGGATATGGAATGATCTTGCTTGCTATTTCTGTTTTATTTCCACATACCATTCATATAGATAATGAACATTTTGGCATGTGGGGATTTTTATCATCTTTTATTATTTTTATTTTAAATAAAACCATAAAACCTATTATTTTTTGGCTTACTATTCCTATTACAGCTTTAACATTAGGTCTGTTTTATCCATTTATTAATGTTTTTATATTACACATTGTTCATTTTATATTAGGATCCCATTTTACTATTCATGGAATTTTCATGAGCTTTTTTGTAGCACTCCTAATTTCTATTATGAACCAATTGATGGACCATTTAGTGATTGAACCACTATTAGAAAGAGAGAAAACATATGAGTAATGTATTTTTAGATTTTGGAGCCATTAAAATTTACTGGTATTCTATTATTTTATTAATTGCCTTTTTTATAGGAGGAACGCTTGCTTTAAGGGAAGCCAAAAGAAAGCAAATATCAGAGAATTTTATGACAAATTATTTTTTCTATTTGGTTCCTATTGTTATTATAGGGGCAAGACTTTATTTTGTTATTTTTAATTTAAATTATTATCAAAGTAATTGGATTGACATTTTAAAAGTATGGGAAGGTGGTCTTGCTATTCATGGAGGATTAATAGCGGGTATTTTATTTACATATTATTATACACAAAAATATCATGTTCCATTTTTAAAATTATTAGATATTGTCTCTGTTTCTCTTATTATTGGTCAGGCAATTGGTCGTTGGGGAAATTTTATGAATAAAGAGGCTTTTGGTCCTATAACAACATTAGAATCATTACAAAAAATGCTTATCCCTGATTTCGTTATAACTGGCATGAAAATAGGAGGGATTTATCATATTCCAACCTTTTACTATGAATCTATCTGGTGTTTGATTGGCTTTTTGCTTATGCTTCTTTTACGAAAATATAAAAATTTAAAAGTCGGCAATTTGACAAGTTTTTATTTAGTATGGTATGGAATTGGAAGATTTTTTATTGAGAGTTTAAGACAAGATAGTTTAATGTTTGGCTTTATTAAAATGGCACAGATGGTATCTGTGATTATGATTGTGATAGGGATTATTATGTTTGTATTTTCAAAGAAATCATCATCATCTAAAAAGTATTAGAAAGGAAAAAGGTTATGGAAGCGAGAAGATACGATACGATCATCATTGGATCTGGAATTGCTGGAATGACAGCATCTATTTATTTAAAAAGAGAAAATTTAGATGTTTTAATCCTTGAAAGAGAAGTACCAGGAGGACAGCTCGTAAGATCGCCTTTAATAGAAAATTATCCTGGGTATGATAAAGTAGAAGGACCAGAACTTGCTTTAACTATTCATAATCAAGTAAGAGAACTTGGAGTACCTGTTTCTTTTGAAGAAGTATTAGAAATTATAGACTGTAATTCATATAAAAAAGTTATAACCAATCAAAATGAATATGAAACAAGAACAGTTCTCTTAGCTACGGGTCGCTCTCCTAGAAAATTGAACCTTCAAAATGAAGATAAATTTCTAGGGAAAGGTATTAGTTATTGTGCAACCTGTGATGGTGCTTTATATAAAAATAAAACAGTTGCGGTAGTAGGTGGAGGAAATAGTGCATCCATTGAGGCCTTATTCTTATCCAACATTTGTAAGAAAGTTTTTTTAATTCATCGAAAAGATCAATTGCGTAGTGAGCTTGCTTTGCAAGAGAAACTTGAAAGAAAAGAGAATATCGAAATCATATATGAAAAGTCTATTATTAAACTTGGAGAGGAGAATGGGAAATTTTCTTTTATAGAATTATCAGATAAAAGTATTATAAATATAGATGGTTTATTTATCTATATAGGATTTACTCCTAATGTAGATGCCTTTCATTTATCTGTGAAAAAGAAAGATGGATATATTGTTACAAATGAAAATATGCAAACAAGCATTGCAGGTATTTATGCTTGTGGAGATATTATATCAAAACAAGTATATCAGCTAACAACAGCGGTTGGAGAAGCATCCATAGCTGCAGAAAATATAAAAAAAGAATTGATTATAGAATAAGGAGAAGATACATGTATAAGAAAATACTTGTTCTAGGTGGAGGAACGGGAATGTCTTCTTTGCTGAAAGGGTTAAAAGATTTTCCATTATCCATAACAGCCATTGTAAGTGTATGTGATGATGGCCAAAGTACAGGCAGGTTAAGAAAAGAGTTTGGAGTTCCCGCTATGGGGGATATTCGAAAAGTATTAGTAGCTCTTTCTGGTACAGATGATATTATAAAAGATGCCTTACAGTATCGTTTTGAAACAAATAGTGACTTAAATGGTCATCCTGTTGGAAATCTTTTATTAACATCTTTAATGAACATGACAGGGAGTTTAAAAGAAAGTATAGAAGCATTATCAAAATTGTTAAAAGTAAAAGGAACTGTTTTACCACTTACAGAAGATTTGGTAACGCTTATTGGAAAAATGGAAGATCACACAATCGTGGAAGGTCAGCATTTTATTACAGATTCCCCAAAAAGAATTATAGATATTGATTATAAACAAGAAATAAGTATTTCTAAGGACGTTCGAGATGCTATTCGTGATGCAGATTATATTTTGTTTAGTATGGGAAGTCTTTATACAAGTATTATTCCCAATATTATTAGTAAAGAAATACAAAATGAAATTGATAAAAGTAAAGCAAAACTTTTATATATTTGTAACATTATGACACAGCCAGGAGAAACAGAAAAGTATACAGTAAGTAATCATATAAAAGAATTGAATCGCTTTCTTGGAAAGAAAAAAATTGAAGCAGTTTTTGTAAATACAGGGGAAGTAGAAACCTCTCTTATTAAGAAATATGAAACTTTAGAACAAAAAGATCTTGTTAAAGTGGATCAAGAGGAAATAGAAAAATGTGTAAAAGAAGCGATTTATAATAATTATGCCATAATAGAAAATGGAGTGATTCGCCATGATAATATTAAAATAAGCAACGATATACTTTCCTATATCATTAGTAAGGAGGAACCCAATGTCCTTTACGTCAAAAATCAAAGAGGAAATTACAAAAGTACCTAAAATAAAAGCCGAAAAAATCAGCGAATTATCAGCTATCATTAGAAATAATGGAGCAATAGGTGATACTATAAAAATAACAACTGAAAATGATTCTCTTGCTAGGTATCTTTATAAAATTATAAAAGAAATATATGATGTATCTGTAAAAGTTATGGTTCGAAAGGGATATAATTTTCATAAAAATTATATTTATCTTTTAGAAATAAAAAAAAATATTAATGAAATATTAGATGATTTAGGAATTCTAAAAGAGCAAAACTATAAAAATATTCCTCCTGAGTATATTCTAGGAGATGAAGAGATGATAGGAGCCTATTTAAGTGGGTTATTTCTTGCTTGTGGCAGTATCAATGATCCTAAAACCTCTAGATATCATTTAGAATTTCTTGTGGATGAAGAGGAATATGCCGATTTTTTATCTCAACTTTTAAGTAGACTTCATTTAGGAAGCAAGGTATTAAAAAGAGAAAATAAATATATGATCTATATAAAAGAAGCAGAAAAAATAGGAGATTATTTACGCCATATAAAAGCAGTGAAGGCTGTATTATATTTTGAAGAAATTCGTATTTATAGAAGTCGTAAGAATATGGTAAATCGTTTAAATAATTGTGAACAAGCAAATGTAGATAAAATGATTAGTACATCTTTTATGCAAGTTCAAGATATTGAACTTTTAAAAAAATCAGGAACATTTGATTTATTAGATGAGAAGCTAAAAGAAGTATGCATATATCGTTTAAAATATAAAGATGTGTCTCTATCTGAATTAAGTGATATAATTTCTTTAGAAACAGGCAATTCCATCACAAAGTCAGGATTACATCACAGGTTTAAAAAAATTAGTGATTTGGCTTCTAAAGTAAGGGGGTCCATATGAAATATTCTCCAAAAAATATGAAAGAAAACTTAACAAGTAACGATTTTTTATTTAAGAAGAAATTTGGACAAAATTTTATTATAGATGAAAATATAATTGATGCTATTACATTAAAATCTTCGATTGATAAGGATACACTTGTTATTGAGATAGGTCCAGGAGCAGGTTCTCTTACTTATAAACTGTGTTCTAAAGCAGCCTTTGTGCTTTGTTATGAAATTGATAAAGAATTAAAAAATGTTTTAGAAGAAAACTTAAATTCTTGTGAAAATTATGAAATTGTTTACGAAGATTTTTTAAAAGCAAATGTAAAAAGTAAATTAAAGGAATACCCTTATTCTAAAATATATGTAGTAGCAAATTTACCTTATTATATAACAACACCTATCATTATAAAAATTATTGAAGATCAAATTCCAGTCCAAAAAATGATATTAATGGTACAAAAAGAAGTAGGGAACCGGTTTAGAGCCCAACCTGGAACGAAAGAGTATAATTCTCTCACTATTTTTCTAAATTATTACTTTTCTATCAAAAAAATATTAGATGTAAATCGAAATGTATTTTTACCAAAACCGAATGTAGATTCTATTGTAGTATCTTTTACACGTAAAGAGTTGTCTAATAAAGTACATAACGAATCGTTATTTTTCAAACTCATCCGTGATAGTTTTAGACAAAAAAGAAAAACACTTCGTAATAATTTAAAAGAGTATGATTTAAAAAAAATAGAATCTATATTAAACGAAAAGGGATATGATTTATCTGTAAGGGCAGAAAATTTACCAATGGAAGTTTTTATAGATATTGCGAATGCATTATAAATAGTTTTTCTATTATAATCGAAGATGAATATAAATTATCCAGGGCTTTGCTTCGAAGAAAAATATGATACTAAGGTATATAAGTAAGAATGTCATCTGTTAATTGGATTGATATTTGATTTATACTTTTTCTTACATTTAAACCATTTTCCATATTTTTTCTTTCTTCATATGAAAGATGACGATAATTTTTATAATAAAATTCCTTCTTCAAATAACAAACAAATTGCTTGACAAATATTATATACTATTACAAAACTTACTGCACAACTATTGTGCACTTTCAATTTTAACTTATATATGATTATTCTTTCCATCAGACTATAAGGAAAAAGACTGTTGTTTCTTTTTCTCAACAGTCTGATATTTTATATAATAAAATGTTTTAAATATTAATTTATATCACGTAAAGATAAAATTTTTTGGTTAGCTTGAGATATTTTGTGCTTATAGTGGAACAGCTGATATTTTTGTGTCTCTACAAGCGTATAATCAACTACCTTTTGTGTCTCTATAAACTGAAATTGATTTAAATACTCTTTTACAACTTCTATATATTCAGGGTATTCTGGCTCAGAATTTTTAAACAAAAACCGAAAAATGCATTCTTGATATAGATATTCATAAAGATGAGCAAAACAAAATCTCTCCACATGTAGAAAGGATATCCTATAACTGAGTGCTAGGAATTTTTGAATAATAATAGGATCCTTATAAACTATAACTATACCAGGCGTCCAACCTATTTTAGGATATCCTAAAGTATCATAATCATATTCAAAACAATGAAACCCTTTAATACTCTTCGCCACTCTTTCACTTGGATTGACTCTATAAGGAGTAAATGGTTTTGGATCATCTACATCTTTAAAAGTAGCTCCTAGACGTAATGATGCCTCATTAATTCACTCCATGAATTTGATTGGATCATATATGACCTGATTTACATACATCTCATATTCAGACTTGTATAAATAAAATTCTTCCCTTTTCATATCTTTCTCCATAAAGACATTTTCCTTCCTTTATAAAATAAGAAATATTCCTAATCCCATTTATAATAAAACACATCTGTGTATGAAACAAACTTATTTTCAACAAAAAATAACTTTATTTCATCAACTGAAAAAGTCTTTTGTTCAGCATTTGTTATATTCAACATTTTCCTTCTTTTAACTACTTTCTATGATAAGTATCTCTTATCATAAATTATGATTTTTCATAGAAAGAGAAAATGTTAAATATGTCTTTAATCGAAACAATAACAGTTCAATGAACTGTTATTGTAAGCAGTACCATCAATCATAATTAATCTCCTCCTTTTAGGAGAAGGGATCCTTAAAGGATGTGATTTGTAATCTTTATTAAAACATTTATGTTTGATAGATTTAACCTAATGTTTCTTTTTATATAGTGATTTATAGAATGGATACCTTCTAACTTTAAGATTGTCTTCTTTAACTATTTTTATCATCATCTTAAGATTTCAAATAACATCTTCATGATAGATATTTTGAAATTGTGATATTGCATATTTATTCTTAAAGTTCTTAATAAATCCAATTTCTTTGTTGGAAGGTGAATTATTAGAAGGTTTATTTGTTAAACCGTGAACTAAAATAGAATTAATATCCTTTTCTTTTAATGTAACCGATAATCTATATATTTGTGATTTATTATAAACAGTAAGAGAACCAATTTGAGAATAAGAGAAATCTTTTAATCCATTTAATTTTTCTTGAAAAAGTTTTAATGCATATTCTTTATTATGTATATAAAAATATCTCTTTTCTGGTGGGATATTATATAACATAAGTTTGGTAACATTTTAAAAATGGATTAACAAAAAATAAAAATTATTGCTAAATAATTAGTTTTGTTTTATAACAAACATTGTTTTTGAGGACTAATGTATCAAAATTAAGGAGGAAAATTATGGAAGATGGATTTATTGCCTATGTTGGGACAGAAATAGAAGAAGAAGAAATAAAGAATTTATTAGAAACACTTTGTGCAGATAAAATGGAATGGGAAAGAGATGCAACCTATCAATCTCGTATAATAAAAGGTGCGGGTGCTATTTTTGGTCAAGTCATTGATTGCGATACTTTTCGACAAAAAGTAACTTTACCTGCTTTATATAATAATTTGCTATATGTAGCAAGTTATGATTATTCTGCATTTATGAAGATTGAAGATGACTTTGTTGGTGACTATGATTTCGATTATGAATACCCTCATATATTAATTCCAGCTCTATTAAAGGATTATGATACAAAGGCCTTTCATTTGTTAGAATCAGTAGGTGTAACATGTGCATTTGCTAGTTATGATAGAAAAACAAGATCCTTTACTGCTGCTAAAATTGGTGATTATAAATTTTTTTATGGATATACAAAACAAAATCATGAGATAATCTTTTCTGATAATGCCAAAATAATACGAGAATTATGTGGATCTGCAAAAGACTTCCCAGATGATTGTTTTTATAGATATGGTACATTTTATACATTTAAAAAACCACAAGAAGAAATAATATACGTAAATCCAGAGGATTTTGATCAAAAACCATTTGAAAATACCACATTAATAGCAAATATTGAAAAAACATTTAATGAATCTTTAGCAGATTTAGAGCTACATAAAAAAGTTGATGAATTTATAGATCAAAACTTGAGTATTGAAGTAAAAAAAAGATTATTAAAAATAATAAAACAAGAAATTCAAAAATATAATATTCAAGGAAAAGTTCAAGAACAAATGACTCAGGTTTCACAACAACTTGGAGAAAAGATCACTGAAGCAGTTGCAAAATCATTAGATAAAATATCTATTCCTACAATTCATATTATTAAACTTGGAGAAACAGAATTAGGTAGAACAAATGCAGAATTGTTTCATGAAAAATTTGAGGAAGTTTTATCTTTAGTTCAATTAGATGAGCCAGTTATGTTAATTGGACCTACAGGATCTGGTAAAAACCAAGCTATTAGCCAAATAGCAAGAGCATTAGGTTTACACATGTATTATACAAATAATGCATCAAACGAATTTAAATTAACTGGATTTATTGATGCAGGTGGTACTTACAGAGATACTGAGTTTTATAAAGCATTTAAAAATGGTGGTATATTCTTTTTAGACGAAATTGATTGCTCTGATCCCTCAGCATTAATAGTAATTAATTCAGCACTTGCAAATGGGTATATGGCTTTTCCACATGAAACAATAGATAGACATCCTGATTTTAGAATAGTTGCAGCTGCGAATACTTGGGGAAAAGGATCAGATTTACAATATGTTGGAAGAACTGCTTTAGATGATGCGACACTTGATAGATTTGATAATGTTTTCTTTGACTATGATAGAAATCTAGAAAAAGGATTATATCCTAGTGAACAAGTATTAAGATTTATGTGGTCATTTAGAGATGCCATTGAAACTGCTAAAATGCTACATAATGTATCAACTCGTGGTATAGGTAAAGTTTATAAAAAAGAAATAAATGGAATTCCTACAGAAACAATATTAAGAGTGAATGTAATTAGAAATTTAGGGCAAGATGATTTAAATATTATTTTAGGAAATATGCAAAATATAGATTCAAATAATAAATACTTTGAAACAGCAAAAAGCTTAAAATTAGTTAATAGTAGGTAATAATTATGTATAAGTACTATGAAAAAAATGGATATCAAATAATGTATTATAGATTTCATTCTATATTTGAATTCGTAGAATATCTAACTAATACACCTATAAAAAAAGATATTTTTCATGATCCATCTAGTATTTCTGGTGATTATAGTTTTTGTAAAACTCAAAGTTTTGAAGAAGCAATAGAACTTATAAAATATGGTTATCATGAAAATTTTGATAAATTCATGGAATTAAAAGTAAAATTGGAAAAATATATTCAACTTTCAAGTAAAAGAAATAAACAATATAATTTTTATGTTGGATATGTTCCAGATGTTAAAGCATATTTAGAAGGTAGTCCATTATCTATGTTAAATAAAACTAACAATGTTAGGAAAAAAATTGATATATATATGAATTCTTCATTTTGTGGTGAATCTTCAACAGAAGCAATTTTCAACAGAGGGGCAATTGTGTTATCTTTAGTAGAAATCTTAGAAAGTTTAGGATTTAATGTTGATTTTCATTTGTTGGAAATGTCCACAATTGATCGTAAAATGCATTTTAGTGATTTTATTTTAAAAAAAGAGAATGAAAGATTGAATCTCCAAAAATTGTATTTTCCGCTTTGTCATCCTTCTTGGATTAGAAGATTAAACTGCAGATTAATAGAAGTAACACCCGATATTACTAGTTCTTGGAGTCGTGGTTATGGCATTCCAAGTAAACTAGAAACCATGAAACAAATAATTGAGTTAAAAAGTAATGATATTATTATACCGACAATCGATGAACTAGGTATAAGAGGACATGATATTATCGATGATACAAATAGTTTATTTAATTATATAAATGCATTATCTGAAAAGGATTTTGAATTAAAACCTGTAAAAAAGTTAAAAATTTATAAATGGTAAAAATATTCGGCCTAATTAATTTAGGTATTATTCTTCTTTACTTTTTAAGTGAAATATGAAAAATGGCCTATTTGCAGGTATTTTCTTTGAACTTAAAAAATTCAAATATTAATTAATATAGTCCTTTGGGAAATTTAAAAATTTATTTCTATCTATGTAAACAAAGGGTTTTGTAGTAATAATTATAGATCATATAATATGTAAAAATAATTTTCATATAAAAAGTGAACTGAATTCAATTTCTTATACCAAAGGAATGATATTTAGTTCCTTTTTAATATTATAAATTATTTAAAATAATAGTGATTTAATGAAAAAATATCGTTGAAGCCATATCCTTTTTTTGACAAAAAAAATAAAAATATTAGTGTACAGTAATAATGGTGAAACATATGTTAGAAATTAGTAATAAAATTCTTTGGGCTGCATCTACATCTCTTATCATTTTATCAGGATTGTATTTTACTTTTAAACTACGTTTTGTGCAATTTCATTTTAGACAAATGTTTAAAAGTTTATTTCAAAAAGAAAAAAAAGGAATTCAGCCTTATCAAACCTTAATGATGGTCTTAGCTGGTAGAATTGGGGTAGGGAGTATAGCAGGTGTGGCTCTTGCGATTCATATAGGAGGAATTGGATCTGTTTTTTGGATGTGGGTCATTGCTTTTGTATCAGCGGCAATTTCTTTTGCTGAAACAGAACTAGGGATTGTTTATAAAGAGAAAGATGGGGTTGATGTATACAAAGGAGGCCCTAGTTATTATTTAAATAAGGGATTACATTTGAAATGGTTAGGATCTTTATATGCTATATTAATTTTAGTAAGTTATATTTTTGGTTTCTTAGGAATTCAGGCAAATACCATTACAAAATCTTTAACAGAATTGATCCCTATTTCCCCTATTTTAATTGGACTAGGAATTGTTTTTTGTACATCCTTTGTTATTTTTGGTGGAATCAAAAAAATAGCCAATACAGCATCAGCCCTTGTACCTTTTATGATGTTTATTTATATTGGAGTAGCCCTTTTTATCTGTTTTAGAAATATCCAAATGATACCATCTATTTTTTCGCAAATTATAAAAGCAGCATTTCATGTAAAACCCTTTTTTGGCGGATTTTTGGCGATGGTTATTACAGGTGTGCAAAGAGGTATTTTCTCGAATGAGGCAGGTCTTGGCACAGGAGCAATCGCATCTTCTACAGTTGTATCTGATGATGCTGCAAGTCAGGGTTATTTACAAATGATAGGTGTTTATATTACAACTCTTCTCATTTGTAGTTCTACAGCTATTATTATTTTAACATCTCCTTATCAAAATCTTGTTTTACAAGATATTAATGGAATTGAAATAACCCAGTTTGCTTTTGAGTATCACTTAGGACATTTAGGAAGCTATCTGATTTTTTTCTCGATTATTTTGTTTTCTTTTTCTACTATTTTAACAGGATATTATGATGGGGAATCAAGTTTAAAGTATTTTTTTAAAACGGTCAAAAAAAGATATCTCTATATATTAAAATTTGTAACCTTGTTCATTCTTTTTATCGGTTGTCTTATTTCTTCTACAGTTCTTTGGAATATTGTAGATATTTTTATTGCATTACTTGCCTTTATTAATATTTATGCCGTAATGAAACTAAAACATATTGTTATAGAAGAGTATACATTATATAAAACGAAAAAACATAGAAATTAAATACATAATATGCTATGATAGAGCTAGGTGATGTATTATGATTAATAAAGTATGGGATGTTGTTTTAGAGAAAGAAATGAAAAAAGATTATTTTAGAGATTTAGGAAAATTTGTAAAAAAAGAATATTCTACAAAAACAATCTATCCTGAATATAAAAATATATTTAATGCTCTTAAAATAACAGACTATAATGATGTCAAAGTTGTTATTTTAGGGCAAGACCCTTATCATGGAGAAAACGAAGCTCATGGATTATCCTTTTCTGTAAGAGAGGGCGTAAAAAGACCCCCTTCTCTTCATAATATTTTTAAGGAACTTAAAGAAGATTTGGGAATTATACGTGAAAACAACGATTTAAGTGATTGGGCAGAGCAAGGTGTACTTCTTTTAAATAGTGTTTTAACAGTACAAAAAGATACCCCACTTTCTCATCGTGGTCATGGATGGGAGATTTTTACTGACAATGTAATTCGGTATTTAAATGCAAGAAAAACACCAATTGTTTTTGTTCTTTGGGGAGGATATGCCAGAAGTAAAAAGGAACTGATTCAAAATCCTATTCATCATATTATTGAATCTGCCCATCCTTCTCCTTTATCCGCTTCTCGTGGCTTTTTTGGAAGCAAACCATTTTCTAAAATTAATACCTATTTAAAAGAAGATGGTCAGTCAGAAATTAAGTGGTAAAAAGGAAGTGAAATAGTGTGGAAGATGTCTACTTATTTTTAAAAAAATACTTAAAGAAAAACCAAATAAAAACAGTTGTATCTGCAACATCTGGAGGACCAGATTCAATGGCCCTTTTGTACATGCTTAGCAAATTACAAAAAGAATTGTCCCTTCATGTTATTTGTGCACATGTGAATCACAATATTAGAAAAGAGAGTAATGAAGAAGTTCTTTTTGTTGAAAAATTTTGCATGCAAAATCATATAACATTTGAATATATGAAAATAAAAGAATATAAAAATGATAACTTTCATAATGATGCTCGTGAAAAACGATATGCTTATTTTGAAAAAATTATAAAAAAATATCATGCTGAAATTTTACTTACAGCTCACCATGCTGATGATTTAATGGAAACTATTTTAATGAGAATCGTAAGAGGTTCCACATTAAAAGGATATAGTGGATTTAATAAAATATTAGATTATAAAGACTATCAAATTATAAGACCTTTTATAGAAGTGACAAAAGATGAGATTTTGACATATAATAAGGAACATCAAATTCCCTTTGTGATAGATTCCTCTAATTTTAAAGATGTGTACACAAGAAATCGATTTCGGAAATATATTCTACCTCTTTTAAAAAAGGAAGATCCATCTGTTCATCAAAAATTTTATAAAATGAGTCAAACCCTTCTTGAATATCATCTTTATATCGATCATGTTTTAAAAGAAAAAATAAAAAATATATGCCCATTTTCCAAAATTAATATTGACTTATATAAAAAAGAAGATTTGCTTATTCAAAAAGAGTTAATTCGGTACATACTAGAACAAAAATATCAAGAAAATATTGGATGTATTACAGATAAACACACCCATTTGATTAGGGAAATAATTCTATCTTCGAAAGCGAATGCGAGTATTTCTCTTCCAAATCAAATAAGGGGAATTAAAGCTTATCATACATTTTTTTTAGAAGAATCAGAACTAGTTAAAAAAGATTTTAAACAGGTATTAGAGGATAGGACTTTATTAGCAAATGGTTATTGTATTGAAATAGGAAAAGATACCTTTTTGAATAATAATTTTATTTGCAGATTAAATATGGATGAAATCACAATGCCTCTATATGTAAGAAATCGGAAAACTGCAGATAAAATGGTGGTAAAAGGTATGCAAGGGCATCAAAAAATTAGTCAGATATTGATAGACAATAAAATAGATAAAATGAAAAGAGATCTATACCCAATAGTAACTGATGCCAAAGACTGTATTCTATGGGTTCCAGGTTTAAAAAAATCACAATTTGATAAGTCAAAAGGAGAAAAATATGATATAATACTTACGTATTATCAATTGAAAGGAGAAAATGATGAATAAGAAAACTGTAAAAAGAGGATTATTACCTTACTTATTCATATTTATCTTTATCGTGGGGGTAATGTTTGTATTAAACTTTTTAAATCAGAAAGTAAACATTATTACGTATGATAAATTTATGGATAATGTAAATAAAGGAGAAGTAAAAGAAGTTATAATTACGCCAAGAAGTAGGGCTAGTGTTTATGAAATTACAGGTACTATGAAAGGATATAGTGAGAATGAAACATATTTTTTAAGAGTACCACTTACGAATGAAATTATGACCAAAGTATTAGAAGCTGAAGAAAAATATGATTTTACTTTGAAAACTGTTACAGATCCTGAATCTAGTACATTTTTACTATTTTTAGTAAATGTTTTACCTATGGTTATTTTATTAGGAGGAGCATTTTTCTTTATCACAAGACAAATGGGAAGTGCTAATAAATCAATGGATTTTGGAAAAAGTAGAGCTAGACTCAATCAGGATAGTAAAAAAGTGCTTTTTGAGAATGTAGCAGGTCTAGAAGAAGAAAAAGAAGAAGTTAGTGAATTAATTGATTTCTTAAAAAATCCTAAAAAATTCCAAAAATTAGGAGCAAGAATTCCTAAAGGGGTTTTATTAGTGGGACCCCCAGGAACTGGTAAAACCTTATTAGCTAGAGCTGTAGCAGGAGAGGCAAATGTTCCTTTTTACTACATAAGTGGTTCTGAATTTGTAGAACTTTTTGTAGGAGTAGGTGCATCACGTGTTCGTGATATGTTTAAGCAGGCAAAACAAAGTGCTCCTTGTTTGATTTTTATAGATGAAATTGATGCTGTGGGAAGGCAAAGAGGAGCAGGACTCGGTGGTGGACATGATGAGAGAGAACAAACATTAAACCAACTTTTAACCGAGATGGATGGATTTGGTGCTAATGAAGGAATTATTATTATAGCTGCAACCAATAGACCTGATGTATTAGATCCCGCACTTTTAAGACCAGGAAGATTTGATCGTCAAGTAACAGTAAATTTACCTGATGTAAAAGGTAGAGAAGAAATCTTAGAAGTTCATGCTAAAAATAAAATTTTTGCGAAAGGTATAACTTTATCGAATATTGCCAAAAGAACAGTTGGATTTAGTGGTGCTGATTTAGAGAATTTATTAAATGAAGCTGCTTTACTTGCTGTTCGTAGAAATAAACCATTTATTACAATGGCCGAAATTGATGAAGCACATGATAGAGTTTTAATGGGCCCTGCTAAGAGAAGTCATAAATACACAGATAAAGAAAGAAAAGTTGTCGCATACCATGAAGCAGGACACGCTGTGATTGGACTTCAGCTAGATGGTGCCAATGAAGTACAAAAGATTACAATTGTTCCAAGAGGTTCTGCTGGAGGATATAATTTAATGCTTCCAAAAGAAGAAACATATTTATCTACTAAAAAAGAACTTTTAGAAAGCATAAGTGGTCTTTTAGGTGGACGTGTAGCAGAAGATCTCACGTTTCATGAAATTACGACAGGTGCTCATAATGACTTTGAAAAAGCAACAAAGATTGCTCGTGCTATGGTAACAGAATATGGAATGAGTTCTTTAGGTCCTGTTCAATTCGAACATCAAGAATCAAGTGTTTTTCTTGGTAGAGATTATAACAAAAGTCGTAATTTTTCAAGTCAAGTAGCCTTTGAAATTGATCAAGAAATGAGAAAAATCATTGATGAATGTTACAAGGTAACAGAAAAAATTATAAAAGAAAATCAAGAATTATTAAAGTTAATTGCAGATGCTTTACTTGAACATGAAACACTTACAAAAGAACAAATTGAGTATTTAGTTAAACACAAAGAAATGCCAAAAGAAGAAGTAGTGGAAGAGAGTAATGTAAAACATATGTCTTATGAGGATCTATCTTTAACAGAACTTAAAAGTATAGCTAAAGAAGCAGGAATTTCTGGTTATACTAAGATGACAAAAGAAGAGCTTATTAAAGCCTTGGAGAAGGAAGATGAATAATCTTCTTTTTTTGTTTAAAACAAATTTATTGCCAAAATAAGTCTAGAATGTTAAAATATTACTATAAATGAAGGTAAGGGATTTATTATGAAAAATAAAATAGATAAAATCATAGTTGCAATACTATCTATCTTACTATCCTTATATCCTATTTTAGGTGGTGGATATAGAACCTATAAATCTCATTTATTATTTTATATATCACTTGTTCTTATGATTTTACTTTTACTAAACCATTTCATACAGAAAAAGAAAATTAAAATCCATCTTGGTATAGTTCTTCTTTTTTTTCTTTGGATAATTTATTATACCCATGCTTTTTTGAATATACAAAAAACAACTATGAGAGAATTTATTTTACTATTTATGAGTTTTCTTTTTTTTAGTATTCTTTTTTATAATAAAATGAATGAAAAAAATATGTATATATGGAAATACAGTATTCTATTTTCTGGAATATTATCTATTTTGCTATCTACAATAGGTATTTTAAATTTAAAATGGTTTCCTTTTCCGATTAGATATACAGACTTTTATATTAGTAGTGTCAATAGACTTTATGGAACCTTTGTTTACCCAAATGCTTATGGTTTATTTATGTTAGTGTGCTACTTTATAAGTTTAGAATTTATACGAAAAAATAAAAATAATATATTTGAAATTTTAGGATATCTATATTTACTTTATTTTGCAGTTACAATATCTAAAATAGGGTTTTTATTGTTTATTCTTTTCTACTTTATTTATCTTTATTTTTATAAAAAAGAAAAATTATCCATCATAACACCCCATTTAATTTCTTTATGCATTCCTACTTTTATAGGTGTGGAGAGCTTTCGAAAACTGTCTTTTACAAGTAATATTACATTATATATAATTACTATTTTACTACTCATATTGTTATATTTTACATTAAAAAAACTATGTGAAAAAAAATTAGGGATATTTATCATATTGATAATTATTATTATGACTATGATCATTCCTATTCCTAAGACATTAAAAATAAAAAATAAAGGTACTCTAAAATATATTGTATTAACCGATTTCATGAATTTAAAGAAAAATCATACTTATAGATTAGAAATTCCTATGAAACAGAAAGGGATTTATCGAAATTCTAAAATTAGAATTACAAAAGTTGTAACGAAAGATAATGTAGCAAATTATTTACCTGTTGCTATATTAGATATAAAAGATGGAAAACAAAAAATTATATATGATCTTAAAACAGAAGAAGATTTTGCCTATTACTATATTGAATTGTTGCATACAAGCTCTTATAATACTTATGAAATAGATCCTGTTGTTCTTATAGATCAAAAAAATAAAAAACAAAAAATGTATCCACTAGATTATTACATTATGCCGTATGTATATGCCTTTCAAAAAGAACAAATGAAATATGATAAAGGTAGTGCTTTAGGAAGGGCTTCTATTTATAAAGATTGTTTACATCTTACGAAAAATCATATTTTATTTGGTTATGGATATGGTGCTTTTGAAGATGCCTTTTATAAATATCATTTAAAGGGGCAAACAATTGAAGAGCATAGTTTTCTTTTTAAATTATTATTAGAGGTAGGGATATTGGGACTTTTATTATATTCTCTATTGATCTTGGATCTTTTCTTAATTTCTCTTCGAATATACAAAAATAAAAAAAATATATCTATCATTCTTTTATGTATGATTTTATTTTTAAGTAGTTGTATTGATTTTACATTTAGTTATTCTCAGTTATTTTTACTTTTTATAGTACTTTCAACTTACATTCATCATATGTATGATAAGCAACAGAAAGATAGAGTTCTTTTTATCGCAAGTGCAGGGGGACATTTAACAGAACTTTTACATTTGAAAAAACTATTTTCTAAATACCAAAGTGTTTTAGTAACAGAAAAAAATCATATTTCTGAAAACCTAAATGTACCAATTGAGGTTGAATATTTAAAATATAGTTCTAGATATTATTTGATTCATTATATCTTAACAGTTCCCTTCAATATAATAAAAAGTCTTTATTTGTTTATAAAATACAATCCAGATGTAATTTATACAACAGGAGCTCATACATCCGTTTGTATGTGCTACTTAGGGTTTTTATTTGGAAGAAAAATTATTTTTATAGAAGTATATGATCGAGTTACACCTACATTATCAGGAAAATTGGTATATAAAATCGCAACAAAATTTATTGTACAAAGAAAAGAACTTTGTAAATACTATAAAAAAGCAATTTATATGGAAGGAATTTATGAATGAGAATATTTGTTACATTAGGAACCCAAAAACAACCATTTACAAGATTGTTATCTTATTTAGAAGAAATGGAGATAGATGAATCTATTATTGTTCAGAATGGAAATACTATATTTGAAAGTAAAAAAATGAAGTTTTTAGGATTTATTACAAGAGAAGAGATGCAAAAAGAAATAAGAAAAGCGGATTTAATAATTACACATGGCGGGGGAGGTAGTATTTTTGAAGCATTACAATTACAAAAGAAGGTGATTTGTGTTCCCAGAAGAAAAAGATATGGAGAACATATCAATGATCATCAAATGGAGATTGTTCTTTATTTATCTCAAAAAAAATATATTATTCTCTGTGAAGAAAAGGAATCTTTAAAAGCGGCTATTTCTAATATAAATAATATTAAATTAAAAAAATATGAACCTCATATAGAAACATTTGTAGATCATATGGAAAAAATAGTAGATGATTTATTAAAAATATCATAATAGAAAGTTAGGTGAAAGTATGAAAATGAGTATGGACTGGAAAGACTATCAGATTATAGATGCTGGCAATGGAGAAAAATTAGAAATTTGGAATAATATTCTTTTAAGAAGACCAGATCCACAAGCTCTATGGCCAACAAAACAAAATGAAAAATGGATGCATGTGGATGGTCATTATATAAGAAGTGAAAAAGGTGGAGGCCACTGGAATTTTTTTAAAAAAATCCCAGATCACTGGGTTGTTACATATAAAGATTTAACCTTTAAAGTTTCTCCAACAAACTTTAAACATACGGGTTTATTTCCAGAGCAAGCAGTAAACTGGGATTTTATGATAGAAAAAATTCAAAATGCAAATCGTCCTATTCGAGTTTTAAATTTATTTGCTTATACAGGAGGGGCTACTATGGCTTGTGCAAAAGGTGGAGCAGTAGAAGTTGTCCATGTAGATGCAGCAAAAGGTATGGTAGAATGGGCAAAGGAAAATATGTATTTATCACATCTTGAGGATCATAAAATTCGATTTATTGTGGATGATTGTGTGAAATTTGTTCAAAGAGAAAAAAGAAGAGGAAGAACTTATGATGCTATTATTATGGATCCACCTAGTTATGGCAGGGGACCTTCTGGGGAAGTTTGGAAATTTGAGCAAAATATATTTTATTTAATTGAAAATTGTATGCAAATATTAAGTGACAATCCCTTATTTTTTACAATTAATTCTTATACAACGGGTATTTCTAGTATAGTACTTGAAAACATTTTAAAAAAGACAATGTTACCTTTATATCCTAATGGAAAAATAGCATCTGGTGAAGTGGGTCTTCCAATTCAAAAAGATCATTTGGTTTTACCTTGTGGAATTTATGGTAGATGGGAAAGTTATGATTAATATTTTATATGAAGATAATCATTTGTTAGTTGTAAAAAAACCTATTAATATTCCTGTTCAAAAAGACTCATCTTTAGATATTGATTTCTTAACTCTTTTAAAAGATTTTTTGAAAAATAAATATAATAAGAAAGGAAATGCTTATTTAGCTCTGATTCATAGATTAGATCGTCCTGTAGGAGGTGTTATGGTATTTGCTAAAACATCCAAAGCAGCAAGTCGTCTTTCTTTGCAAATTAAAAATCACATGATAAAAAAGAAATATTATGCTGTGATAGAAGGTTGTCCTCATAAAAAAGAAGGTGTTTTTTTAGATTTATTAGAAAAAGATTGTCAAAAAAATAAAGTATATGTAAGTGAAAATGGGAAAAAAGCTGAATTATTTTATAAAGTTCTAGAAAAAAAAGAAGGTCTCACTTTAGTAGAGATTGATTTAAAAACAGGCAGAAGTCATCAAATTCGTGTTCAATTCTCTTCAAGAGGATTTCCTTTATATGGAGATCAGAAATATAATCAGCATGCTAAAAAAAAGCAGCAAATTGCTTTATTCGCTAAAGAATTATCTTTTTATCATCCTATTACAAACGAATTTCTTACTTTTTCACTAGATCTTCCTATGCAGTATCCATATACATTATTTAGAAATTAATATGTCATAGTAGTAACTATATAAGAAACCCTATTTTGATTATGAAATTGTTTATGCTGCTATTCTCCATTTATAATCTTTTGTCAAAATCTTTACAAATAAAATTATTGATTTTATAGGAAAAGAAAAAAAACTTTTTTTTTTGGCTTTTTTAGGTTATACTATTATAATAAAGGGGAGAATAAAATGATACTTAGAAAACCATATGCGATTTTGATTAAAAATTTTAGAAGAATTCATATTTTACTTAGTATTATGATCTTTTATCTATTATATAAAACATCTAGTATAAATACATTTCTTAGTAAATATATTTTAAATCCAAGTACTTTAGTAGATCCTTCTATTACAAATTCATTGAACCATATAACTATTTA
The DNA here is from genome assembly GCA_947576095.1 of uncultured Mycoplasmatota bacterium. Lineage (GTDB taxonomy): Bacteria > Bacillota_I > Bacilli_A > RF39 > UBA660 > RUG12867. The sequence goes on from CANPPW010000003.1 coordinate 52,704, forward strand.
TATTGTCCCCATTTTCATTATTTTAGGTTCTATTTTAATTTTTGTTTTACTAAGTGTTAAGAAAAAACCAATTACTTTCTATTTATTTAATATAGTCACCTTTATTGCGAGTTTAGTGATTTATACATATGTAGGTTCTATTTTAACAACATTAGAAATCCGTTTGGTTGATATTAGAGATCTTAAACTTGCACAAGATTTTATTAGAAGTTTACTTGTTATTCAAACTATAAGTGCCCTAATTACCATTATTAGAGCTACAGGATTTAATGTAAAGAAATTTGATTTCAGTAGAGAATTAAAAGAATTAGAAATTGAAGACTCTGATAGAGAAGAATTTGAAGTAAATATAGAAATAGAAGAAGGAAAATTTAAAAGAAATTGGAATCGATTTAAAAGATATACAAGATATGTATTTTTAGAAAATAAATGGTTTTTATTTGTTTTTTCTCTTATTTTTACAAGTTGTATTATTTTATTTTTAATTTTAAATGTGACTGTTTTTAATAAAGTTTATAAAAAAGGAGAATATGTAACTGCAAGTGACTTGATGTTTAAAGTAAATGAAATTTATATAACAAACTTAGATTATAAAGGAAGAGAAATCAGCAATCAATACTCTTATGTTGTTGCCAATATAAGTATTCGAAATATAATGCCAAAGAAGTTTTCACTAGAACCTTCTAAATTTTATTTAAAAATTGGAAATCATTTCTTTTATCCAAAAGAAGAATTTTCAAAATATTTATTTGATTTTGGAACAGTTTATAAAAAAACAGAGATAAAATCAGAATTTAAAGATTATAGTTTTATCTTTGAGATTCCAAAAGGATTTTCTAAGTCAAAAAAAATATTTACTTATTTAGATTCCAATGATAAAGTGTATAAACTTCCAACAAAAATGAACAACATAGATAAAGTAAATGTAAATATAAATCAGAAATTAAATGACGTTGTCTCACTAGAGAAAACCCCTTTTTTGAGTTCTAAAATTCACATAAAAAATGTAAAAATACAAGATATGTTTCGGGCAAAATATTCTTTTTGTCTCGATCAAAAATGTATAGATTCTTATGAATATATTTTACCTGATTATAAGGATAACTATGATAAAGGAATTATAAAAATAGAGGGATCTTTAGAATTAGATTCTAAGGCCAATATGACAGATATCTATGATATTTATACTTTTATTAAAAGTTTTGGTCGACTAAAATATACTGTAGATGGTACTGAAAAGGAAATATATTTAAATTATAATCAAATAAAACCTAGCAAATTTAAAGATTCTGCGACTTATATAGAGGTACCAATTGAAGTGATAAATGCAGAAAAAATAACACTTATCCTTTACATTCGAGGAAATAGTTATCAATATTCTATTAAATGAGTTTGCTTTATTTACTTTTGTTTGGTAAAATGGAAAGGAGAATAGGAATGAAAAAATATGGTAAATTACTTATACTTGTACTTTTTTTAGTACCTATTACTGTATTAGCAGAAGATTGTTCTCCAAAAGATAGAGTGAATCTATCTAAAATAGCCCAAAATGTTGCAGTAGCTAAGGTTTTTGATGAAAATACAGCTACATTTAAACTTGTTTTTAGTAATGTAACTTCAGAAATATACTTATATGATGTAACAGGAAGAAATTATCATTATTCATCAAATGCTGATATTTCACTTAAAGGATACTATCCAGGTAGTAAATATAAGTTTATATTTTATTCTAATGCTTATGGGTGTGAAGAGGAGGTTATATATACTAAATATATAACATTTCCGAATTATAATGCTCTTTATAAAGATGAAAGTTGTCGTGGATTAGAAGATTATAAAATATGTAAAAAATGGGCAAATGTAGATATATCATATGATGATTTTAAAAAAGAAACTCAAAAATTAAAAGAAAAAGAGGAAGAAAAAATAGAGCCTGTACAAAATATAAAGGGATATTTTGATTATATCATTGATTTTGTAATGAAATATGATTATATTCTTTTACCAATTTTTATAGCAATATTTATCGGTCTTGAATATGTCATGTGGTATAAAAATAAAAAGGAACAATTTTTTTAGGAGGTCATTATGAATAAAAAATGGATTTTAATTTTTGTATTTGCTATTATGTTGATTCTTCCCCAAAATGTTTTGGCAGATGACCCAGAATATAATGGTACAGGTTCAGGTGCAACCCAGGAGGGTGGGGGAATTTTAAATTTGAGCCAATATTGGCAAAGTGCAAGCAATAGTGAAACTTATACTATAAAGGTTACTTTAGTATATTATGATCAGGGCACAGAAGAGATGACTAGAAATCCTCACAATACGCATCCTTTTTATATTACTAATAATTTAAGTAAAGTTAAATCTTTGATTAATGATACTAATTTGCCTATATATGATGCTAATAATACTATAATGAGTTTTTCAACTATGTCTTCTGGAAAAACCAGAGACACTTGCGGAATTGTTAATTGTACATTAAATATTGGTAAGTTAAGAAAGTTTTTTGAGAACTCTGATAATTATACAAACGGATTTAAAATTGTAGATAAACTAGGATTAGATGTAACAAAATTAGATGGTGAGTTTACCGAACAATGGGGAACCTACTCAGGATATCGTCTTTTATTAGAGCCTTGTTTTATAGGGGCTAGACTAAGTGACTCTGGCACTCAGGAGAATAAATTATTAAGTATTAGAGCATGGGCTGGAAGGTTTAAGCAGGGATGGCTTAACGGCTTTGGTGATTGGAGTTCAAAAGCTAATTATATGTATATAGAAGTTGCTGATATGTTTTTCAACAAAAATGGTCCAATTCCAGGAAATCTTAGCGACAACGTCGTTATCCAATTACTTGCAGAGCAAGGTCCACCGCGTAATGGAATTGGAATGAATTTAGTAAAATTTTCCCCAATATATATATGTTATAAGGATAATATAGAATCAATAGGAGATTCACTCAAATGTAAAGCTAATGGTACACATACCAATACAGCATATACACAGACAATTTCTTCTAGTGTATGTAGCTCAGGAGAAAAACCTGAAGATAGTGGGTTTAATAAATTTGGAAAAATAATAAAAAAATTTGGTAATAAAAAAGGAAAAAGATGTATAATAGCATGCCAAGAAACTGTGAATGTAAGTTTGCCAGGAAGTTTACAAGGAGCAATTGATGTCTCAAAAGGGGATTCTTATTTTGAATGGCCTACTATATTCTCAAATACACTTTATACAGCTACTATTTCAGGAAAACGTGATTGTACAGTTACAGTGGAATCTGGTATAACAGACGAAAATAAAACAAAATGTTTCAATTATTTAAAAAATACAGCTAAGGATAATACAAAGGGATTATATAGTGATAAAGATTTTGATAACAAGTTAAAGTTATCCTACAATGACCCAACATATAAGTTACAAAATGTTGAGCTAAAACAAACATATAGTCCAATAAATGTTATATATTCAAAAGATCCAAAAAAGAAAGATATGAATGGTCTAAAAATTACAGTAACAAGAAATACTAGCCTTAGTTTGCCAGACAAAGGTGTATATAAGTATGTAAATAAATTAACAGGAAAATTCGGAGTTATGCCATTTTTGAGTTCAAGTTTTAACACATTACAAAATAGTGTTTTAGCAGTTGCAAAATCTTCATTAAAACCAGATAACTATGATATGAAATTAACAGGAAAAATAGGTGGGTTTCAGCAGTCAATTGGAGATTATAAATGTCATTATAAACTAACAGAAAGTACAGATACAGATTGTGGACAATGTCCACCAGGAACACTTAATGAAGGAACACCATTAAATAAACCATGTGCAGTAGATCCAGATAAATTAATGAGTGAAAAAACCTCGTATGCTTCTGTTTGTACAGCACTTAAAGAAACTATTTGTAATTTAGATAAAACACAATGGGAAAATCATGGATACGATGAGAGTCGGGTATGCTGTGAAGCACCTTATGCGAGCACGGATATTACAGATTGTATAAAAAATGGTAAATCTAAAGAGGAATGTTCTATTCAAGCAGGTTGTATTAATGGAGGGAGTACACCTCCTCCAGACCCCATAGTGTGTCCTCCTGGTACAGAAAAATGTGGACTGGATATTACAGAATGTGTAAAGAATAATATGAAATTAGGAATGACTGAGAATGAGGCTAAAAATCGTTGTATAACCAATACATGTAACGGGCCACAAAGTGGAGGAATTATTATATATAGAACTATAAATTTAAACAATCCTTTTCCAAGTAAGCTAGGAAATGCAGGCAATTCAAGCGTTTTTTGGTCAAATGGTATTAATGTAGGAAGAAGACCTGGAAATAATTGGAATAATAAACGTTTAGTTGAAAATAAAATTTTAAATAATAGAGGAGTCAAAGGAGAAGCTGTATATACCAAAACACCACTTTATACAATCACTTTAGATGCAACAAAAATAAGAAAGATTCGTGAGTATAATAAAACGCACAAATATTCAGATTTTACATTAAGATGTGCAACAAAAGGTGGAGGGAAATGTATTAGTGATTTTTTACGTTCACCATCAAGTGGAAATGCACTAACAGGTGGAACTTGCCGAAGATCAAATGATTTCGATGCTTGTTACAATAGGGGGTGAAAATACGATATGAAAGATTCATTTTGGGGTATATTTATCATTAGTGTAGGGATTATCACAATGGTTATTATTTTCTTTTTTCAAGAACTAACAACCACAGATGAACAGATATATACTCTCTTAAGAGAAACAACAGAATCTGCTATGTATGATGCGATAGACTATGGAGTACTCACACAATCAAAAACAATTAAAATCAACCGTGAAAAATTTGTAGAAAATTTTGTAAGGAGATTTGCTCAAAGTGCTACTTTGCAAAATACATATCAAATTGATATTTATGATGTAAGTGAAACACCCCCTAAAGTCAGTTTAAAAGTTTCTACTAAAAAAAGTACCACTGCAACAAATGAAGTTATAACATTTGATCTTATTAATAAATTAGATGCCATTATGGAAACTCCATATTAAAAGAAAGAAAGGGAGAAATTTATGAACAATTTTATGATATCTTTAAAAAGATTATTTCGAAACAAAAATACAGTGACCATTCTTGGTGTGATTGCTGTAATAGCTATTTTATTTATTGGCTATAGAATTCAAGTAGGTAGAGCAGTAAAACCAGTACCTAATGTTCCTGTTGCTGCCAGTACCATTCAACCAAGAACAAAAATAACTGCAGATATGATTAGCTATGTTGACATGGCTAGTGTTGCAGTACCTTCTAATGTATATACAAATTCAAATTCTATTATTGGAAAATATTCAAATGTAAATACAATCATACCATCTGGAAGTATGTTCTATCATGAAGCATTAATTAGTGAACAACAACTACCTGATTCTGCTTTTGTAGATTTAAAAAAAGATGAAATACCTTATAACTTTCCTGTAAATATTGATTCTACATATGGAAACTCTATTTTCCCAGGAAATTATATTGATATTTATATGAAGGCAGAAAATGAGCAAGGAACTTTAATGGTTGGACGTTTCCTTGAAAATGTCAAAGTACTAGCTGTAAAGGATGCTCAAGGTCAACACGTATTTGAAAACACAACAGAAGCAAGAACCCCAGCTTATCTTATCTTCGGATTAAAATCTAATTTAAATATTTTACTTAGAAAAGCAAGCTATATGCGTGATTATTCTGTAGAACTATTCCCAGTACCACATGGTACAAAAGTATCTGTAAAAGAAGGGGAAACAGAAGTAAGTTCACAAACATTACAATCATTTATTGAAGCAAATACTGTTCCAAATGATGAATTAGAAGATAAAAAAGATGAGGATCAGAAAAGCGATACACCAAATACAGGTACCCCAACACCAAGCCCAGCTGTAAGATAAGGAAACAATCATTATGAATGATGGAATGTTTTCACAAATTGATTTTGGACCTTTACGTGAATATTTATTAAATGATGATATAACAGATATTTCTTATAGTAATAGTGGTCAAATATGGCTTAAAACATTATCAAAAGGAATCTTTAGGGTCGATAATGAAGCTATTAATAATACTTTTATGGAAAAACTAGCTTTTCAATGTTCTAACGTAATGGGAAAATCATTTAATATGGCTCAACCATTTCTAGATGCAGAAGGAGCAGAACTACGCCTTAACTTTGTACATGATTCCATTGCTAGAAATGGAATCGCTGTTGTAATTCGTAAAACACCAGCAAAAATTAGACTTCAAAAAGAAAATTTGCTCCGTGATAAATATGTAGATTTAGATATACACGATTTTTTGATTTATTGTGTAAGAGGACACTGCAATATTATTGTTTGTGGAGAAACAGGTTCAGGAAAAACAGAATTTGTTAAATACCTAGCAGCTCATACGAAAGAAGACGAAAAACTGATTACCATTGAAGATACATTGGAATTACACCTAGATAGAATTTTTCCACATCGTGATATTGTTACAATGAAAACCAATAATATTGCTTCATATTCAGATGTACTTGTTACATGTATGAGACAAAACCCAAAATGGATCCTTTTATCAGAGGTACGTAGTGCAGAGGCAGTGATGGCAGTCAGAAACTCTATTTCTTCAGGGCATTATATTTTATCTACTATCCATGCTGATAAAGCAGCATCTATTCCAAATCGTATGTATAGTTTGCTTGAAACCAATCAAGATATCGAACAATTTCTAAAGTCCATTTATCGTTATATTCAAATTGGTGTATTTATAAGAGGGTATCAAGATAAACAATCAAAAAAATTTGTTCGTGAAATTGCAGAAGTTACAGAATTCTATGTAACAGAAGATAATGAAGCTAGATATAACACAATTTATAAAAAAACAACAACTGGAAATGTATATCGAAAGAAACCATCAAAATATTTACTTGATTATTTAGATGGACAAGGTGTTGTTTTACCAAATACATTATTAAATGAAATGGCTTTAAAGGAGACAGAAGAAGAACCTTCTACGGAAGGGGAAACTGCTATAATCAAAAATATATCTACAGAAAAGCCTGTACAACAAGGGACTGCAATAGGAAATTTAAATAACGGTTTTATAAATAGACCAGTGAATCAAAGTGGCATCAATCAAGTTGTAAATTCAGACCCTAATAAAGTAGCATCTTTAAATCAAAATGTAAATCCAGTTGTTCAGCAAAGGATAAAGGTGCAACAAGGTATAAATCCAAGTCTTTATAATCAAAATGAAGGGTCTTTTCATCCCGCTTTTAGTAGCACACAAAACTTTAATAATCATCCTATAGGAAATGTGCAAATGCAGCAAAACTCTGTTCAATCAACTCAATAATCCTGTAAATAATAGTAAGGAGGTATTATATGGATATCATTATATTATTACTAGTTGCTTTTGTTATTATATTTGTATTTGTTTATAGAAATAGTAGTGGTGAAAATGTTTATAAATATATTGTAACTAAAAGTTCATTTATTTATGAAAGATATGCTCCTTTTTCTTATAAAGAAATCAGAAAAAAGGTAAAGGATCTAGGACAAGATTATACCAAAAGACAATATACTATTCAAATTGCGGTCTTTGCGATTGCATCCCTTGTCATTTCCTATCTGTACTTTTATAATCTGATTATTTCAATCATCTATATGGCACTAGCTATTACAGTAATTCCTTATCTTACTTATTTGAGATCAAAGAGAATTTATAGTGAATTTATTTTTGAACAAATACAAGTTTATACAACCAATACCATTATGGAATTTTCTACAACACAATCTTTTATTAAAGCCTTAGAAGGTGTTTATGAATCAGGTGTACTAGAAGATCCTGTTCGCACAGATGTAAAAGTTATGATTGATTTGGCTTATGAAAATGGTACAATTGATGAGTCTATTACTTATATGAATAATAAATATGATTATTATATGGTCAAAAATATGCATCAATTATTCTATCAAATTACAAATGAGGGATCTAAAGATGCTGGAGAATCTTTGGAAAATATGTCACAGGATATTGATATGTTAGTAGAAGGTGTATATCGAGATAGAATCGATAGAGCAGCTTTCCACAAAAAATTTCTTCAATTTGGTGTTGTTTTATATTTAATGGTTATGTTAGTACAATTTCTATTAGGTGTAGAAACGTATATCAATATGCTTTCACAGCCTATTGTCCAGATTTTACTTCATGGGGTCATTATTATTAATACATATTTCCTTCTCAATGGGGAAAAATATTATAACGAGAATGTAGGTGCCGAATAATGGAATTTGTTTTAGTTACAGCAATTATGCTTTTTGTTTTACATTATAACCAAAATATTGATGCCAAAAAGTTTTTAGATGACATTGAACCTTATTTTCACTTTTTAATGGAAGATGATTACAAGTTTTTACTAAGTCTTAGATATGGGGAGGCAAAAGACTCCACCAATGAATTTAATAAAAGAGTTACAAATGGCCTTTTAGCAACTGCTATTTTTCTTGGATTATTTCTATTTTCAAAAGTAAATTTTATTAATGTTTTACTTGCATTTGTTTTAGGATTTTTAGTGTTTAAGTATCCTTATACGCAACTTCAAAGCTATTATAAAAAAAATCTACATACGATTAACCAAATGTTGCCATACTATTTAAAAAGCTTAGAAATCCTTGTGCAACACTATACAGTACCAGTTGCGATTAGAAGATCTATTGCAAGTGCCCCACCTATATTTGTTCCAGGACTAAAAAAATTAGTAGATAAAATCGAGGCAGGAGATTCTTCTGTAGACCCTTATATGGAGTTCGCAAGAGACTATCCGGTTCGAGATTCTATGCGAATGATGCGTCTTTTATATCGTTTGAGTTTAGGATCACAAGAAAATAAACAAGAACAACTTATGATGTTTGCAAAAACAGTTTCTAGTTTACAAAATAAAGCAAGAGAACAAAAATATAAAGAACGTCTAGAGGTTATGGAAAATAAAACCATGATGATGTTATGTACAACAGGAGCTGGAATTTTAGTCTTACTGCTTTATTCAATGATGTCAATGATGAATCTATAAAGGAGATGTAATCAATGAAGCAAAGTATCGGAATGACCTATACACTTAATTTTATTATTATCTTTATTTTGATTGTTTTTGCTTTTATCATGGGGATTATGTCATATATGAAAGCTTTTCGTATTAATTCTCTTGTATCAAATGCCATTGAAAATCACGAGGGATATAATTATTTGGCAAAAGAACAAATGGATCGGGCACTAAATTCTATTGGATATAGAAAAGATGCAAGTGGAAACAGTGGGTGTAAGAAAAATCGTAATGGGGGTACCCTTATAAAGGCGTATGGGGAAAAGTCTTCCCAAAATCATAGATATTGTATTTACGAATTTCCAAAAGATAAAAATGGATATATTAAATATGGCATTGTAACATATCTTTATATTGATGTTCCTGTAATTAATCAGCTGATTGCAATACCTGTTTATACTGAAACAGAAAAGATCTATGAATTTAATGTGAATAGGAGTTGATAAAAAATGAAAGAAGCGGTTGGAAATACATTCATTCTTTCTATTATGATAACATTTGTTGTTATTTTTATCATTCTTTTTGCTGGATCTACAAGTTATACAAAAGCATATAAAGTGAAAAATAGAATTATAGATATCATTGAAAATAATGAAGACGTAAAAGATAATAAAGGTATTAGTGATAGTACTTTTACGGAAATCAATCAATTTTTATCAGAAACAGGATATAAAATAGGAAATCCTAATAAAAGTACATGCAAAAGTCATGGTGGAAATCTAGTATCCAATCATAATAATCGGTATAGATACTGTATAGAAAGATTTGAGACAGATCGTGGACCTTATTATGGAGTGACAGCCTATATGTATTTAGAACTCCCTGTAATTTCATCTTTAATAGAAGTTCCTGTTTATGGAGAGACAAAAATATTAGGACAATTAAAGGCAGATTAAATATATTAATATTTTAGAAAATTGATATTTAAAAGAAAATAAAAAGAACGAGAACATATATTTTATTAGGTGATATAAATGCTAAAATATAAAATATGTGTTTTTTTAGTACTTTTATTGTGTCTAAGTTCTTTTTATTATGTAGAAGGGAAGGAGCGAGCGTTACCTTTGTTTGGAAAAGTGCTCTATATTGACCCTGGTCACCCGAGTTTGTATAAACCCAATGTAATAAGTATGAGTTGTAGCAAATGATAATCTATATAATTTAATAATAATTACACTAAGATACT
>CANPPW010000004.1 GCA_947576095.1 uncultured Mycoplasmatota bacterium
CCCTTTTTTACTACATATGTTTTTATTCCCATTTCTTTCTTCCTTTTCTTTGGTTACTCTATACATGCACTAATTAATCATCATCTCTACTTACTAGATACCCTCTTTAAAACAATCGGTATAATATTTTCATTTAAATGTATTTTTAAATTTTCTAGACTTTGTCCTATCTTATCCAGGCGATTTATATCAGCCCTTTTATTATCAATTAAAATACTATCATCTAAAGTTGTTAATATGCCATCAAAATGATTATAAAAAGTAATAACATTATTTTTTATTTCATACAAATCTTGAAGTACTTTATGATATCTTTTTTTTAATTCTTCATCCATATAATCACCCTACTTGTAGTCTATTATTTCTATAAATCTTTTTTCTGTTTCTTTCATGGCATTTTTATATCGAATTAAGGTATTTGTTAATAGATATATATACAACCTTCGATTGTCGTCTATTTGTTTAAATATAGCTTTCATTTGTAAAATATCCTGTTCAATCAAAGAAGAGGTATCACTGATGTAACCATCTGATAAAGTATTTAAAGATTTTTCTATTTTGGATAATGTTTCCTCTTCTGATTCTATATACATAGCTATTTTACTCATATGATTTTCTAATTCAGTCTCATTAATTTGATTCATATTGGTTCCTATCTCCTTATAAAAATTGTTCTATCTCAAATTCATTAATTTTTGTTATAGATAATTTAGATAGTTTAAAGGTAACTTTCTTTTCAATATCTTCTATTATATTATAATATTCCCTGATTTTTTCTCTTGAAACTTGCAGATCTATATTTATTTTTTCATATTCGTCTATTTGCTTATCAATTTTATTTTTTAATTCTGAATCAAATGATATATCTAAATCTTTATATTTTTTCAAAATCATTTCAATTTCTGATAATAAAAAATCATATTTTTCGATCACAGCATCTTTGGTTTCTAAATCACACGTAATTTTTTTTCCCAATTCTTTATATCTTGTTAGAATAAAAAAAAATAAATCTCTACGATCTTTTATATTCCCCACGAGAACCTCTGTTTTGTTCTTTTCTTTTTCTATAGCATCATAAAACTTTACTGCCTTATTATCATGCCAATATACGGAAGAGGAGGTAATTGTATTAAACAGATTGGATTTGATCTGTTCATATAATTCAATCAACTGGTCTAATTTTGTGATTTCTTGGTCCAATTCTTCAATATCTATCTTAACCATTACATTCACCTGTATTCTTTTTCCCAAATATATAGCTATTATCAAAATAATAACTATATATTTAGAAAAAAGGATTTTTCTAAATACTTTTTATTTACCTGTAAAAGCAGCTTCAATTTTACCTTTAGTATCACCATATTGTGCAACAGTCTGGTCAATTGCAGATTTTACAGCGCCAGTCATTTCAGTAGTAGTACTTTCTAAATTCGTTTTAATACTAGATAAAGATGAAACTAAGTTTGCTTCCTGACTACCACCTACAAATCCACAATTTTGTACAGCAGAAGTTGCCTTTTCAAGTGCTGCACTTGCACTAGATGTGATTTGTGATAATGATGCAACTACACCTGGAGTTGATTCTACATCAACACCTCTAGTTCCTCCAATATTTTCCTGAATATTACCAACATCAATTTGGGTATTATTTGGCGTAAAAGCCACTGTACTATACTCTGTTTTTGTATCAGCTGCCCAATTACGTGCAGCACTATTCATAGCGTCTGCTACACTCTCAAAAATTGTTGTAGTTTGTTTTACTAAACTATCAATCGCTGGTTTAAATTTGTTTGTAAAAAAGTCCTGAGCATCTTTACAAGCCCATTTATCTGCCATACCATCTACAAACTTATTTTGCATTTCAGTAGTAAGTGCTCTTATTAAATCTTCATACGCACTTGTAACTCCATTAATTGATGTACTAACTAATTGTGGATCAAATCCAGTTAATGCCATATTTTCTACCTCCCTAAATTCATAAGCTATCTTGTAACTTATCTATTTTGATAATAGCATAATTATATTACCTGCGCAACACACATTGTCACAATTTTACAAATGTTTTTATGTTTTACACTATTTTGGTATGATCGCAGAGTAAAACAAGTTCTGTTCCATTGCGAATATCTGTCTCTATCACAATGTCATTATTATTATAAATGGTCCCACTTGTTTTATTAATTAGAAAAAAGGTATCTTTTATATCTAATCCAACCCCTGTTAAATCTGAGATAGATTTTACCATTAATTTATTGATTTTCCAAATCAATTCATTTACTGGAATAAATAAATCAAAATTACGATCTAAAGCGGGAACCAATAATTTAATCAACACTTTATTTTCCATTTTCTTCACCTTCTTTAGGAAAAAAATCTATATATTTTACCAGAGAAATACTTCCATCCTGGAAAAAATATCCCATATCGTTTTTATAATCTTTTTGCATCTCCCTATTCATTTGTCCAACTCTTAATACACTTTGTTCAGAAACACCTTTTCCTATCCAAAAACCACTGGTTGGATTAAAAGTCTGGGTATACCAAGATTCAAAGGCAAATCCTTTTAATTTTAAAGCATCATCGACAATAAGTAAAAACATTCTTTCATATTTTTTCATATTTTCAACAATCTTAGTAAAACGATCTTTTTCTTGAAGCTTTGTCATAAATCGATTGACTCCATAAAGAATAACTACAATATAACCACTATCTTTAGATTCCATTTTTTCTTTTAAAAGAATATCGATTTGCTCTAAATATGCATCAAAATTGCTGTTACAATATCCATTGACCATACTTTTACAAGGTTCAAGCAATGTCAAAGAATCAATAAGTATTGTTTGCAGATCTTTGATTTGATAAAAAAGATAAAGTAAACTTTGCATAAAAGGATTGATATTAATAAGCTTATTGGAAGAAATAATGGTTCCTGTATCCATAGTAAAATCATAATAAGCAAGATGTAAATCTCTTTTTGTAATACCAATTGGTATACTTTTTAATGATCCTGTAAAACTTCCAATTTCCCTAAAGGTTACTACATCAGGAAGAGACGGAATTTTAAGAGCTCTATCTTTTTCACGTAACTTTATTTGATTTATAAATCGAATTAAATATTCATTTAATATATTTTCATCCTCAACAATAGAAGCCGTTTGAAATTCATGAATACCATCTTTTAAAAAGAATCCTCTACCCAAAACATCTCTAGGTCCTGATTTTACCTTTGAACCAAATAAGCTCATATAATCTGTTACATCTTTTAGTTTTAATGCATATATATTTTTACAATTTTGAGAAACTTTATTATGTACAGAATTAATTCCATTTGCAGTGATAATATAAATGATTCCATACCTTTCAGAATCACGAATCAACTCTGGCAATTCATCAAATAGGGTTTGATTATTTTCATATACAGAATCATAATTATTAATGATAATGACTTTCAAAGGTAATTTTTTTGAACTATTTTTAACATAGTTCTCATATTCACCACCATAATCTACAAAAAGTTTTTTTCGATTTTTAATTTCCTCGCGAATTAGTTTAAATAAATTATTATATCTTTCCTCCTCACCACTAAATACCATACCTCCGATATGAGGTACACTCTGATACCTTCTAAGTGATTCAGACCCATAATCTAGAATATAGTACTGAATTTCATTAACAGAATAATTTTGTATAGTAGAGAAAATGATTGTATTTAAGAGCATTTCCCTTTCACTACCATCTGTTCCATAAATAATTGTATTCCCATCTTCTAGAAAATGATAAACAACAAGACCTTGTTCTTGTTTTTCCGGCGCATCATACTCACCAATAACAGCTTTTACTTGATATGGATTGACCTCTACATTATATTTTTGATATAAATCATTTACTAAAATAATATCTGGAATATTATCAAGCCATAAACGTTTTGCTCTTTTACCTGTCATATTAGCAACCTCAAGAATATTATTCATAATAGCCGCAAGTTGCTCCCCTCTTGCCTCTATTTTATTTCCACTACCTGCCTGAATGCTTTTTATAATCTGACCAATCGATCCAATAAAATTAACACTTTTATCGACTTCCTTTACAATTTTTTCAGAAGGATAATATTTTGCACCACAAAAACCCGATTGTCCTAAAGCAAAATATTCATCATAACCTACTTGTAAATAAAATCTTCCTGCTTGTTTCAAACTAGCTGCTTCTGGTCTTTTTAGCATCTCCCTACTATCTGCTGCATCTTGTACTTTTAAACATACTCTAAATTTTGTATTAGACCATATTTGGTCATTCACAACGCCACTTGGTTTTTGTGTAGCCAAAATCAAATGAACTCCTAGACTTCGTCCAATACGAGCGATAGAAATTAAATTATCCATAAATTCTGGTTGTTGACTTTTTAACTCAGCAAATTCATCACTTATAATAATCAAATGCGGAATCGGTTCGCTCAGTTTTCCTTCATGATAGAATTTTTGATATTTATAAATGTCTATAGTGCTTTGGTCAAGTTTATCTCTTGCTTCATTGAAAATATGTTGTCTTCTTTTTACTTCACTATCAATACTAACAAGAGTCCTTTTCATCTCTGCTTTATCAAGATTGGTAATTGTTCCAGCCAAATGTGGCAAACGAATACCTGTTTTTTTATTTTCAAAAGCAAAAGCAAGTCCACCACCTTTATAATCGATTAAAATAAAAGCTACATCTTCAGGACTATAATTAATGGCCATTGACAATATATAGGTGATAATAAATTCACTTTTCCCAGATCCTGTCATTCCAGCTATAAGACCATGAGGGCCATGAAATTTTTCATGTAAATCTAAATACATCAAATCATGATTCTCATCTATTCCCACTTCTGCTCGTAATGATTGTGTAGAATCATTCATATTCCATCTATTTAAAATATTTAGTTGTTCTACTTTCCCTACTTTCTCCATTTCCAAAAAAGAAATAGCATCTGGTAAATTTGCAATTCCCTGTTCAAATTCAATGGGAATATTAGATAACACTTTTGCAACAGAAAGCATATCTACAGTGTATTCAATTTCGTCCTGAAAACTAATTGTCTCTTGATTCTCATAAGAATTTTTCAAAACTCCAGATTTATTAGTACTACTCATTGTGATAAAGTTAGAACATTTGCTAGGTAATTTTGAAAGTCTATCTTCTAAGATAATCAAACTAAACCCGATATTTTCATCTACTTCTGTTATATTCTTAATCAAATCTAACTTTTTAACCATAGTATAATCATCCACAATAATTAGATAATATGGTTTAATAGTAGTAGGTTTATCTTTGGCATTAGAAATGCGAAAATTAAATTCTCCCATCAAATATTCAGATAAATTTTTTGCTTCTTCCTTATTTGCAGAAAAGAAACGTATGTTTTTAGCATTATTAAAGGTATGATTATCATATCTTAAATAATCCCATCTACTTTTTTTCATCTCATTTGTAAACAATACAATCTTTAAATCTTCATAACTATAAAACGTCATAAATTGTAACAAAATATTATCTATAAAATAGGATTTTTTATGATCATTTCCAATAATAGCTGTAATATAATTTTCATAAAAGGAATACTCCATAGGAACATTTTTTATATATTTATATTTTTCAACAGTCGCATCCGCTTTTTTCTTTAGATCACTTTCTTCAATGGAAAAACCACCCTTTGGATAATTAATTTTAACATTCAAAGGAACATCCCCTGTGCCAATACGAGCTACAAGGAAATCACTTTGCTCAATTCTTTTATCCCATAAGTGAAAATTCTTATTCGCTACAATTTGAAGACACTCTTTCACTGTAAGCAAATTTTCTATTAAGATAGATCTTTGAACAATCATCTCAGATTCCAATTCTTTTTCTTTTTCTTTCAAATAAGACTCATATGCCTGAATAGTTTTCTCTTTTCTTTTCTTTTCCATTCTCTTATTATACATGTTCGTGACAATTGGCCAGAGCAATGTAGAAATTAACATAACAGATCCTGTAACTAGTTGTGGCCAACATCGAGAAATTGTAGTTTCCCCTCTTTGTAATTGTAAAACAGTATTAATTAGCATAACAACAGACATAATTCCCATTGTCATCATGGGTCCAATTGTCAAAATAAGGGGGAGTGTTTGCCTATCTGTTTGTGCTGGAGGAGCGTCAATATCTATTTCTTTTGTTTCAATCATTCGTCTAATACGAGGGGATTTGGAAAAATATTCATCTTCTTTGTAAAGATTTTCATCTTTTATATCCCTATTTTTATAAGATTCATTTTGAATCAATCGTAAAGGATTTAATTTGGCCACTTCTTTATTAATAGAAACGGAATCGCCTGGATTATTCATCAGTAATAGATTAGGTAAAAATAACATTTTCAAACCATATATATCTAAAGAATCTCCTGGATTCAAATAACATTTTTCTGTTTTTATAGCCCTCTGGTTGATATATATATTAATATTTTTATTTTTTTCTAATATAAAGGATCCATCTTCATATTTAACTTTTACAATTAAATCTTTTAATAAATAACAACTATACCAGATATTACAAGTATTATGATTTCCTATAGTAAGTTCAACAGATTGATCATAAGAATAGGTTGTAAATGTGTTTTCATAAGCCTTACTAATATATATTAAATATTTGGTATCATTTCTTCTTAAAGTATAAAACGTATGAATTGTTAAAGGTAAATAATTTACATATTCCCGATTTCCACCAATTATTTGAACCTCTTCTGTTGCATATAAAACCCATCTTCCTTCTCTAGATTCAATATTAATTAATTTCGCTTCTTCATCAGGATTTTCATCAAAACTAAAACTACCTGATACTTGAGTAGGTAAATGGAAATAAACAATTTTATCTGGTAAATAAAGTGTAACCTTCATTCCTAGGACCCCTCCTATTTTCTATTTTGTATTATAGCATACCTCCATACTCGTTCGCAAGATACATGCTTTTTAATTTATCATATCAAAATATAGACCTAAATAAAATCCATAACATATTTATTTCACATAAACATATTGATCATCTTTTGGGAATGATATGGATATATAGATATGTAGATATCGCTATGGGAAAAGGTATATATGATGGAACTTTAAATATATATTATCACGATGAAGTTGCTAAAATCATTAGGGATCAAATTCATACTTTACTTCGAAAAGAGCAACAAAGATTTATTGATAAAAGAATACTCATCCATATTGTGAATGATCATCAAAAAGAAAAAATTTTAAATTATGAGTTAGAATTTTTAGACATACTATCCAAAAGTGATAAACAATATGGTTTTAAAACAACATTAAATAATGGTAAAACCATTTGTTTTCTAGGCGTTGAATCTTTAGATGAAAGATTATATGATGATATAAGAAATAGCGATTATGTATTACATGAAGCTTTTTGTTTAGAAATAGAAGCAGATAAATTTAAAGCACGGAAAAAAAATCATGATACTGTAAAATCTGCTAGTATAAAAGCTCAAAACATTGAAGCTAAAAATCTAATATTATGGCATACCCATGAAAATCTAAAAAATCAAAGACAAACTAAATATCTAAAAGAGGCAAAAAAATATTTCAAGGGAAATGTGTATGTACCAAATGATTTCGATATCATTAATCTTATATAAAAATTAAACCATTATAAAAGGGATGAAAAAAATCATCCCTTTTAGTATCATTAAATATTATTAAAAGCTTATTTTACAAATGGAATAAATGCCATAAAACGAGCTTTTTTTACTTCACCAGCAATAAATCTTTGATGTCTAGCACAGTTTCCTGTAGCTCTTCTAGGTAAAATTTTAGCTTTATCAGCACTAATATATTTTTTAATGATCTCAGTATCTTTATAATTTACCGTTTTACCAGTACACATTTGACATACTTTTTTTCTTCTTTTATTATGAAAATCTGCCATTTTATTTCCTCCTTAATTAGTCTAAGAAGTTATCATCGATAGAAACACTATCCCCAAATTCAGCAAACGGATCCTCATCAACATTTACCGCATTTGTATTTTGATAATCATATGGACTTGGCTCAGAAGATACAGTATCGTGATTATTTCTTTGATTTTTGCTTTCCAAAAATTGTACAGAATCTGCAACAACCTCTACTGTATACCTTTTATTTCCATCTTTATCATCATAACTTCCTGTTTGTATTCTTCCTTCAATAGCTACAAGGCTACCTTTATCTAAAAAATTACATACGTTTTCAGCTTGTTTTCTCCAAACTACAATATTAATAAAATCTGTCTCCCTTTGGCCATCTTTTCCTGCAAATGTACGATTTACAGCAAGGGAAAATCTTGTTACAGGTAGATTAGAACCTCCTGTATATCTTAATTCTGGTTTGGCCGTTAAACGACCAATCAGCATTGCTCGATTCATCCTATTACCTCTTTTCTTACTTTTCTAATTTAGTAATTAAATGACGAACAACGTCATTACTGATTAAAGCTAAACGATCAAATTCTTTAATGGCTTTATCATCTGCAGCTTCTATTTCAAATAAAAAGTAATATCCACTTTTCATCTTTTTAATTTCATATGCAAATTCTTTTTGACCCATTTCCTTAAATTCTGTAATTGTAGCTCCATTTGAAGTTAAAATATTCTCGAAGTTTTTTGCAACTTTTTTAATTTCATCTTCACCAAGTGTTGCTCTTACAATAAACATAATTTCATAGTTTCTCATCTTTACACCTCCTTATGGTCTATTGGCTTTCTAAAAAGCAAGGAGTAATTTCATACTCGCTATAGATTATAACAAATAATATTTAAAATGTAAACATATTTATGTGGTTTCCCATCTTTTTTCTATTTCTTCATAATTTAAAATTGCAAATATACTATCCAAATAATCATGTTTTCTATTTTCATAATGAATATAGTAAGCATGTTCCCACATATCAACTACAAGTAATGGCTTCAAATCATATAGAAATGGAAATTCCTGATTAGGTAAATTGATAATAGAAAGTTCTTTTTTACCATTCATGACTAAATATGTATATCCAGATCCTTTTAGTTTCATAGCCTTTTCTTTGAATTTTTTTTGAAATTGTTCATAAGAACCAAATGTTCTTTCTATCTGAATCAATAACTCGCCTTTAGGCTTATTACAAGCCCTCCCGAGATTTGAGAAATACATTTCATGATTTATAACACCCCCTAAATTAAAAAGCAAGTTTTCAATATCAGTAGCAGAAAATAAATCCAAATGATATATAATTTCTTCTTTAGGAACCGAAAGTTTAAAATGATTTTTTAGTAGAATTTCATTTAAATTATTTAAATACGTTAAGTAATGTTTATCATGATGGAGTGCTAAGGTATGGGTATCTATATATGGTTCTAATGTATCATAAGCATAATTGAGTTCTTCTTCTTTATACATAATTCCTCCCCTACTATTGTATTTAAAATGAAAAAAACTATACTAAAATAGTTTTACCATAAATGTTTTGGATACTCTCCTTGCTCAATCAAATGATTTATTTTAGAGATAACACCATCCTTATCATCTCTATAAGTAATCCCTAGCCAGCTTGCACTCGTTGATAACAAAGCAACATCTTTTTTCTTTTCTTTCATAATTTTACAAAGTACATCTGGTATTAAGTATTCTTTTTCCAAATCGTTTTTATTTTCATTTAAAAAATGTGTCAAATACATTTCTAAATATTGGAATAGACTAGAATCAAAGCCAATCATATTCATCGAAACAAGTGTATCTTCTTGTAAAGAAAAAGGTTCGTCCCCATTTAATGGAGATGCAACAATATTTCCATTTTCTCTTATAATAGAACTTTCAATCAAATCATTTAACTTGCCATTTTCTGCTACACAAACCGCTCTTTTAACAGAGCCATATTGAGATAATGTATTCACAACCTGATATCCGACTAAACAATACTCATTTGCTTGTCTATCCAGAAACTGACTAGCAACTTGATACGCATCTCTTCCATAAAAATCGTCAGCATTAATAATTATAAAAGGTTCTTTAATTTTTTCTTTTGCACATAATATAGCATGTGCTGTTCCCCATGGCTTTGTTCTACTTAAACCATTTAAATATTGACTTGGTATATTACTAATATCTTGAAAAGCATATTCCACCTTTATTTTTTGAGAAATACGATTCCCCACCGTTTCCTTAAATATCTCTTCATTTTCTTTTTTTATAACAAATACTACTTTATCAAATCCTGCATCAATTGCATCATAAATAGAATAATCAATTAAAAATTCTCCATTAGGACCTACAGGTTCTATCTGCTTTAAACCACCAAATCGACTCCCCATTCCTGCTGCCATAATTAATAAAGTTTTATGCTTTTTCATAAAATTCCCACTTTCTATTATATATAAGTATACAATAATATACAATTTATTTCAAATAAAAAAAGAGATCCTAGATCTAATCTCTAAAAAATATAATATATTCGCGAAATATACCATTTTTCTAAGTGCACAAGATATAGCCTGATAAACTATATTGCACCGAGTTTATGGGGACTGGAGTGTGTAGCTAACACACTGCACAAAATTATGTGTCAGTCACCTACCATTAAGTTTTTCTTTCTTGTTTTTTTTGTAACTATTAACATACAGTTCTGATAAGATTTATTTTGGTAATGTATCTTATACCTTTTATGCCTTTTTCTTTTGTCTCCCCTACAAATAAACTATAATTTCAATATTTGATCGTTTAATGAATGGCTTGACTTTCTGTATGTTATGATATAATCATATACTATTCCTATCATCTTGTCAACAATATTTCTAAGAATCAGAATTACAATTGACGAAAAAAAATTTTTTTGATACAATAAATTTGTAATATTATTATAGTAAGGTGGTGAAATTTATGGCTGTAGCAAAAACCGAATTCTATGTAGACCTAGCAGGAGTTGAACAATATCAAAAATCATGTATGACATATCTTGACAATATTTCTACCGCAATGAAGTCTATTCAAAAACAATTTAATGCATTAGCAACTAATAAAGGAGTTTTAGGCAACTTCGAAACATTAATGTTAAACAATGCCAAAGCTGCTGGAAGAAGGGCTTCTCTAGCTCAAAAAAGAAAAATAGGACTAGAAAAAAAATTAAATGCAGATATATCATACCAAACTAGACTATTATTAGCCTCTTATCAACAAGCACAAAAAGCTGTAGAAAACGTGGAAAATGTTCCAACTGGAAATAATAATTAAGAAAGGAGGAAAGCATTATGGCAAAAACCAAAAATGCATTGGGTGGAGATCCAGTCAAAATTAAAACTACTACTACTAAAATTAAAGATGAATTAGATAAAATCGAATACGCTAATAACCAACTCGAACAAATGGTTTTAACTATGGAAACAAAAATCTGGTATGGTTCTACTAGAGCTGAAAAATGGTATAAAACCACTAGAGATCATATTGAAAATACAAAAAAAGTATTAATTAGTATGAGAGAAGCAAATAATAAAGTTATAACTATAGCTGATGCTTTAGACCAGTCTAAATCTTCTTAAAAATATATATGTGAGATGACAAAAATCATCTTTTTTTATAAATTTTAACATATTAAAACCTTGATTTTTCTACATAGAAATCAAGGTTTATTTTACAATCTAATCCTACATTAATAGAATGCTATATCTCTAATTACCCAATTCCACCAAGAAAATCATCGATTTCTCCTTCATCATTATCCGTTAAATCATAATCATCTGTATTATCATCAATAGCTGAATATTCAAATGAGTCGCTATTTTCATCTTCATCATCATCTTCATCATCAATTTTTGTTGAAAAATCAAGATTATGATTATTCATATATTGTAAGGCAAGTTTTAAATCATCTGGCATATTCTCTTCAATTACAAATTTATTATTCATCTTATCCCTCATTTCTACGTTATATTTATCATAACATATATTTTAAGTTCAAGTAAATAAAAAAAAATTATTTAACAAATCATTAAATAATTTTCTAGTTTTAGGAACTATAAATTTATATATTATCAGTATATAAACTATAGTCTCTTATCAGCTGAGTTTTTCTTTCTCATCATCTAATAGTTACAAGTTTTTAGCTGTGGTAAGTTGTTTTCACATTTAAAGCGAATTTGCTCCCAAATCATATTATATCATGATATATCAATGTATACTAATATATCATACTAAAAACTCTAACTATAGTATAAAATAAAATTTAAAAACTGTCAATCATTTAAATAACAAAATTTATCGATCTATCACAAATATTACCTTTTTACTAAATATTTTATAATGATTTTATCAAATTAAAATAACAGAACTTCCATTTTGTAAACCAGAGGTTTTTACTATTTCACCATAAGAAATTGGCTGCATTTTTCGTTTGTCATATAAAATTGCGCCCCTCCTTACCTGATAACTCCCTTGTGTAAGCTCACACACTGCTTTTTGTAACAACTCTATTATTTTACCTACAGTAATATTAATCGGAAACCAAATTTCATAGTTTTTTTCAACACTTGGTATATAAACACTTACTAAGATTTTTTCCATAGTATCACCTTATTTCTGTATATAACGAACATAATTTCTCTTACTATTGATGACTACAATTGCAGTATTGGCATCAACATTTTCATTATATGAACTTGCATATTCCGCATTAATAATGGATTGATCATCAAAATTTTCTCCTAACCAAATAGCTGTAGTAGAATCCATCAAATCAAACCATCTTCTTTTCTTAATGGTTTTCATCATCCCATATTCATCCGCCAATATAATCTTGAATACAGAACTTGCTTTTGCTTCTAGGATAAAATCATCTACTGTAATCACTTCCTTAGTACCATCCTGTTTTACCTTTTCTAAATGTTGTTCTAATTTCTGATATCCGATAATGATAATAGGAATTTTTTCAGCAATTTCTTTTCCTATATATTTTTGAATATTTTTATATAAATATATAAATAATTTTCGGAAATTAGAATTATAATATTTTATTTTTCCCTGCTCTTCAATCGTAACACTTTCCGATGCATCAATTACAATAGGATGAACATTCCTAGTCATTCCCATAATTTTAACTAAGGCTGGAATAAACTTTTCAAGAAACCTTATTTCACTTGACGAAATAAAAGTCAAATAATTGGTAAAATTATAGCAAAATGGTTCAATTGTTTGTCTATCTACTCCAATTGGAACCTTATCTAATGTAGAAATAGCTTCTCTTACTGTATTTATTTCGATCACTTCTGGCATAATAGGAATTCTTTTTGCTTTTGCTGAAGTAATTTTATTTAACTGATTAAAAATATAATCTAAATTGGAATCTAAATGGTCTTCTTCAAAAATAAGTGCACTTTGAAATTCATAGACATTGTCCATTTTGATAAGTCCCCTACCTGGATACTCGGCTGGAATCACCTTATCTGTTCCAAATAAATCATAATAATCAGTATGATCCACAACCTGCAAGCCTATTTTCTGTGGAAAACTATTTTCAACACGATAACCAAGCGAATTTACAGAAGAAGCTGTGACAATAAAGGTAATTCCATTTTTACTACAGTCTCTAATTAAAGATGTAAAAATATCATCATATATATCTTCATATTCCTCTTTGAAAACATCAAAATCATTAATAAATATTAAAATATTAGGTAAAACAACACCTGTTTTTTTATAATAACTTTGATAACTGCCACCATAATCAGAAAATAAAGATTTTCTTTTTTGAGATTCAGAGACCATAATTGAGAATAAACGCTTCACTTTTTCATCATCTGAAACAGTTAAAAAATCTCCTACTTGTGGTGCTTTTTCAAAGATTTTTAAAGTTTGTGCGGAAAAGTCTAATATATATATATTTAATTCACTTGTATCATGACTTACAATAGAAGAATATATAATAGTAGATAATAAAGTTGTTTTCCCACTACCTGTCATACCACATATAAAACAGTTCCCTACCTCTGTAAGTGGTAAAGTTACAACCCCTTGTTTCTGATTTCTTGGATTATCAAATTCTCCAATTACAGGATTAATCACACATTTTTTAACCTCTAAAGGATATTTTTGTTTTATATTTTCTACATAAATAATAGAAGAAACATTATCAAGCCATAACTGCTTTTGTTTATATTGCTTTTCTCTTGCAACATTTATTAAATAATGTAAAACATTAGAAAGTTCCTCACCAAGACTTATATGTGCCTCTTTTGCCTCTTCCACCTCTTCTACACTCTTAATAATCTCTCCTGTATGATTAATAAAATCTAGTGCATTATCTACCTTTGAACGAATTTTTTCTGATGGAAAATAACTGGTTCCACTATAAGCAGATTGTCCTAAAACAAAATATTCATCGTATCCTACTTGCAAGTAAAATCTTCCTGCTTCTTTTAAATAAGCGGCATCATTTTTTCGAATCATTTCTTGACTATCCTCGGCCGTTTGAACCTTACAGCATACCTTAAATTTACTATTACTCCAGATTTGTTCATCAACAACTCCACTTGGCTTTTGCGTGGCTAATATTAAATGAATTCCCAAACTACGGCCAATACGAGCTGCACTAACAAGCTGTTCCATAAAATCTGGTTGTTGATCTTTTAACTCGGCAAATTCATCACAAATAATAAATAAATGAGATAAAGATTCCTTTAATAAACCATCTCTATATAATTTTTGATATTTATAAATATCTATGGTCCCTGTTCCTACTTGTTCTTTTGCACTATTAAATAAAATCTGTCTACGATTCAGTTCGCTTTCAATAGATACCAGTGTTCTTTTCAACTCTGCTTTATCTAGATTTGTAATTGTTCCAATTAAGTGAGGAAGTTTTTCTTTAGTCTTTCTATTCTCAAAAGCACCAGCAAGACCACCACCCTTGTAATCAATCAAAACAAATTGAACTTCATCTGGTCTATAATTAACTGCCATAGACAAAATATAAGTAATAATAAATTCACTTTTCCCAGATCCTGTCATTCCCGCAATAAGTCCATGGGGACCATGTTTTTTTTCATGCAAATCTAAAACAAGAAGATTGCCATTTTCGTCTACACCTACAGGTGCTTGCAAACTATTCATCAAACTACTATTATCCCATCTGTTTGCAACATTCAGTTGTTCCACTTTTCCAACACGGTACATTTCTAAAAATCCCAAATTTTGTGGCAAATTGGCCATTTTTTCTGTTACAACTTGAATAGGAATATTAGCTAATAAATCCATGCATAAATCAAAGTCTAAACCATTATCATGATCTATAAATTCAGGAACAAAAGATTCCAGCTGTTTAGAGGTCATTACATTTTCAAAAAATGTTCCACTTTTTTCATTAAAATTAATAAATTCAGAACATTCATTAGGAATATTGGTAATTTTCGCATCAAACATAAGAATACTAAACCCAATATTACATTTATGTTCTAAAATATCTTTTATAATCTTTAGATTTCGATACAAAAGAATATTATCAGTTACAATTACATAATAGGGCAAAAAATTTTTATATACTTTTTCAGACTCATCCTTTTCATCTGCATTTATTCTTTCAATAAATACTTTTTCCAAATAGGAAGATAATATTTGTGCTTCTTCTATATTGGTTGCAAAAAAACGAGTACTATAGTCACTAGTAAAACAATGATTTAATTTTTTTATAGAACTGAAATGATCCTCTCCTTTTCTATCTGTCAATATAACCAATTTCATATCACTATAACTTTGTAAAGTTACAAGTTGTAACAAAATAGATTTCATATATCTATATTTATCTACATGATCATTGATAAAGGAAACAATATGATGAGATGTCAAGGATAGTGTTACTGGCACATCAGACACCGTTTTATGAGATTCAATTAATTCATCAATTTGATCACGCAGTTCATCATGTTCCATTTCAAATTCTTCTTTTGTATAATCAATTTTCCCATCTAAATCAACAGTTCCTGTTCCTAATCGAATTTTTAAAAAATCATCATACTCAATATTACGAGAAAATAAATTTGCTTTTCGATTTAAAATCGTATCTTGACATGCTTTAAGTGAAATACTATTATTTTGCAAAATAATTCTTTGTTCGTTAATAGCATCCTCTAATATCTTTCCTTTTTTTTGTAAGTAAGATGTATAAACACGTATTCTTTTCTTTTCATTTTGTTTTCGTATCTTTTCCTCCATTTTTCTTTCAATAAATGGCCAAACGACCCCTACAACAAGCATTGCTACACACATTAAAATAGATGTCATATTAGATTCCATAGAGGCCTTATCATGAATATTTTTAATTGCATAATATCCAGTTATAGCTGATGTAGAACACATAATAGCAGAAGGAATAATTGTCATAAAAATAGAATATTTATTTTTTTCTTCTTTTGGTGGAGGGGAAGCTATTGGAAGATTTAACTGTTCTATTTTATTTTGAAAAACAGGTGCTTTAAAAAAATAATCTTTTTCATCGTAAAAATTTTTATATAGCTTCATAGGTAAAGACTTAGAGATAGTGCTAGTAAAAGGTGGTGGATCTAATAGTTTTCCACCATTTAATGAAACAGCATTTTGTGGATTATTAATTAATAATTGTTCCCCTAAAATAACGATTTTTAAACCCATAATAAATATTTGATCTGTTTGATTTAAAAGAGTGTGATCCTGTCTTTGCTTATTCACATATATAGGAATGAGAGGTTGTAAATTTGTAAGTTCCCATCTATCATTTTCATATACCAGTTTTACTTGTTTTTCATCAATCCCATTATATAAATATTTAATATCACAAGTACTTGATTTCCCAATAATCACCTCAGTATTAGAGGAAACCATTTTTCTCATATAAGAAACCTCATTAGATGGACAAGTATAAATTAAAACAATTTCATTATTATATACCCTTAATTGATAAAATTTATACATCTCTAAATATATAAAAGAAACAGCCTGATGATTTTGAAGAACTTTGGTATCAGTATCACTTAAGATTCTCCATTGGTTATTATAAGCTTCTATACTAGCTAAATCCCTTTTATTTCCATCTTTATCATAATCAGTTAAAATATAGTTCCCAGAAACTATTTTTGGTAGTTCAAATGTAAAATATTCTTCTGCATGTATTATATATATAAACATTCAGCCCACACCCACTTTTCTATCTTAATGTAATTATAACATTGACCTTATCCAATTGTAAAGCTTGAAATTCAAAGAAAAAAATACCTTATCTGGTATCTAAAATTTTAAAAAAATCCTATCATTTAATGATAGGAAATATATACTCTTATGACATGATTTCTATCTTTATATAATCTAAAAAATTAGTATTTTTTAGATACAGCACTTTTATCGATAGATTTTAACTGGCTGATAAATGATTCCATAATTTCTCCATCATTTCCTGTTATTCCTAGTATTACTCTATCCGATAATAATCCCAAATCTTCTTTTAATTTATTAAATTCTATCGCTTCCAAGCGTGGATAATTTTCTATATTTTCATTTTGTGGCAAAACAACATATCTAGTTTCTATTCTATTGATTATTTTGTGACCCATGTTTATACCACTATCATACAATTCCCTATTTACTCTTATATAAGAAGGGATAGGTAGTGTTCGCATCTCAAAAATTTGATACTTTTCAATCGATTTATGAAGTTCACCACAATCTAACAATCCATTTTCATTTCCAACAAAAAAGCCATTAGAAATACTAGAACTAGCATTTCTCAAATGATAAGCAAAAAAAGATTGCGATTCTTTCTTTATAATCATCTATATTCTTCATTACCCAAATACTATCTTCATAATCTATTTTACTACCAAACTCACGATATCCCATAAAAATTTGAGGAAGGGTATCTATTTTCCCGTCTTTATCTTTTCTAACAATCATTTTTCCATCATTTGTAAATGCAAACGTTAAAATTGAATGTGTATATTGTTCTTCTTTCATTTTCCCTCTCTTAGTTTCCAAATTTTATAACCTTAATTTTAAAAATTCACTTTATATTCTTTTACTTAGTTACATTAAAACGAAAAGTACATATATCACCATCTTGCATAATATAATCTTTTCCTTCTAATCTCATTTTACCTGCTTCTCGAACACCTTTTTCACTTCTATAACTTTTTATATCTTCAAAACTCATTACCTCTGCCTTAATAAAACCTCTTTCAAAGTCTGTATGAATAATACCCGCACAAGCTGGTGCTTTCATACCTTTTTTAAAAGTCCAAGCTCTAACTTCATCTGTTCCTGCTGTAAAATAAGTCTGCAAACCCAAAAGATCATAAGTAGCACCTATTAACTGATCCAGACCACTTTCTTCAATATTCAAATCTTTTAAAAATTCTTTTTTTTCTTCATCAGATAATTCTGCTAGTTCCGCTTCAATTTTAGCACAAACAACAATGACCCTAGCCCCTTCTGCTTTAGCATACTCCTCTACTCTTTTTGTATAATCATTTTCTCCTAATAAAAGATCTTCTTCTGCCACATTTGCCATATATATAATAGGTTTTGCTGTAATAAACTGAAATGGTTTTATTAGCTTTTTTTCTTCGTCAGTAAGCTGCATTTTTCTTACAGGATGACCTGCTACAAGAGAATCTTTTATTTTTTCCATCAACTCATATTCCATTTTAGCTTCTTTATCTTTAGATAAAACGGCTTTTTTACTGACCTTTGAAAGTCGATTTTCTACAATCTCCAAATCTGATAAAATCAGTTCAAGGGCGATTACCTCTATATCACGTATAGGATCGACTGTATCATCCACATGAATAATATTAGAATCATCAAAACACCTTACAACTTCACAAATGGCATCTACTTCTCTAATATGTGACAAAAATTTATTACCAAGTCCTTCCCCTTTACTTGCCCCTTTTACTAGTCCTGCAATATCTGTAAATTCAAAAGCAGTAGGAATGAGTCTTTCTGGTACATACAAATCATTTAAAAATTCTAGTCTTTGATCAGGAACAGTAACAGTTCCTACATTAGGATCAATCGTTGCAAAAGGGTAATTTGCGGCTAATATATTTTTTTTTGTAATTGCATTAAATAAAGTTGACTTACCTACATTAGGAAGTCCAACAATCCCTGCTGTTAATGCCATAATATCACTTCCTTCTTGTTTATTATAACATTTTTGGTAAAAAAAGGACACTTGTTATGCCCTTTTAAATAAAACTTATAACTTTTTATATTATTGTACCTCAAATATATTATATGATGCATTAATCTTACTCCCTATATTTATAGAGTATACTGATAATATTTATAATAAAAAAGAATGTAATTTATCAACATTCATTTCATTCTCACTTAGAAATTGACATATACACCTAATTCAAATGGTTTTTCCTTTTTGTTTCTCATTTATCTTTTCATAAAAGGATTGCATCGTTTCATAATACTTTTTTCTCCTATATAGAGAAAAGGTCCATTAGAAGATCTAGCATACATTTCAGCTAAAAAGGCACCTCTCTTTGCTTCTAGTTTATCATCATCTACTAATTTAGCTATATTTGCTGGTTTTTTAGAGATAATTTGAAAATCATCCATATTTAACTGATTTATATCTACTGGATAAGATAAAGCACTTGATAATTGACATTCAATAAAAGCTTTAATTGCAGATCCTTCTATATAATAAGGACTATTTACACCCTCATGATACAAATTGAATTTTTTTGAAGGCACTATATGAGAAGAATGAAGTTTCATACTTCTTTCAATCTTTTGACTAGCATTTTCTACTAAATCCTCTAATTGTCTAAACGGATCTTCCCGTAAATCATTGGGCAATTCACTTTGCTGTTTTATTTGTGAATTTAAAACTTGCTCCAATTGTTTATAGGCATTCTGTTCTCTTCTCCTTTTTAGTTCCTCCGCTCTTGCTTGCCCTATTTTAAGAGCTTCATTATCTCTATCAGCTTTATTTTTTCTATCAGCTTCATTTAAAATTTTTTGAGCAAAACCTATAGCCTCTTCTGCCATAAGCTGTGCTTCTTCTCCATTTAAAACTTCTTCTAAAGATTCATTTGCTTTATTTTCTTTTTCAACTTCTCCTGTATTTTTTCTAAAACGATCAAACAATCCTATTTTTATTCACTCTCCTAACATAATAATATCACAAAAAATAAATTCATAACAATTAAAAGGTCTCTTATTACAAAAAAATTAAAAGTGTAAACAAAAAACAGACATAATGTCTGCTTTAAAATTATTTTTTAAAGTGTAGTAACGCCACCAATCCCTAAAGGAAGACCTATAACATACCATCCAATAATAATTAAAATCCATATACCTAGCATTAATAAAACTATTGGCAACATAATATTGATCGTTCCAAAAATTGTTGTTTTCGTTTTTATATTCGTATCATATTTTTCCAAAAAAGCCAAAAATACTATAAAATACATAAAAATAGGTGTCATTGATTTTCCAATACCATTTATTGCCTCAAATATAAATTGGGTAAATTCAGGGGTTATATTAGCTCTCATAAAAAGAGGAACTAAAATAGGGGAAGATAGACTCCATTTTTCTACAGTACCAGGTACAATCAAACTCATAAATAAAATAATAATAATCATAGAAAAAATCAAAGGCATTCCAGAAAATTTAGCCTGACTTATAAGAGAAATTAAATTTGATGAAATGACTTCCCCTAAATTGGTCCAATTCAAAATTCCAATCATCTGAGACGTGAAAAACATTAAAACAAATGCATATCCAAGTTTATTGAAACTTTTTGATAAACCAACACTATAGTCATTACTATTTTTAATATTTCCTGATACTTTTCCATAAATATAACCACATATCATTAGCATCATCGTAATAATAAAAATAATGGAACTCTTAAAAGGAGAATTCTCACTTAAAAGTTGCGCTACATAAATATTTTCAGTTTTATCTAATAAAAATCCACCACCTGGGATTGCAGGAGTAATAGAGTAAACTAGCAATAAAAGCATTAAAATAAAAGTAAAATTACTATAAACAAGAGCATGTTTATTAGTCTTTATATCTTCTAGGGATTCTTTCTCTATCTTAGGCAATTTAGGAATTAAAAATTTCTGAATAAAAAAGGTTCCCACAAATGTCAATATAAATGTACTAATTATCATGATATAAAGTGTCGAAAAAGGATTGAATATATAACCTTTATCCACTTCTATACGAGCTGCAGCTTGTGTAAGTATTCCAAGAGAAATGGTATCATAATTGGGTACAAATCCACTTGCATATCCACAAGTAAGACCAATAAATGTTGTAAAAATACCTAATAAAGGATTTTTACCAATATAGTGATAAATAACCCCAACCAGTGGTAATAATAATGCAAAACTGTATTCCCCTATAATTGTAGAAATCATACTAATAAGTAAAGTCAAAACTATAACAATTGATAATTTTATTTTACGTAATGGAGAAAATATCGTCTGAAACAGACCACTTTTTTCTCCTATACCTATACCTATTAAACTAATAATAACTAAAAATAATGGCTCAAATAAAGCAAAATGAATCGTTGAATAACTAAATAAGTAAGTAAGTCCTTCTAAAGAAAAAATATTTTTAACAGTTACTACAGAAGTCTCTAAATAACCATTCACAATAGCAGTTTTGTCTCCTCTAATTTGTAATACAGAGAATAATAAACTAAGTAAAGCAACAAAAAGTGTAATAATCATAATTGTGAAGACAGGACCTAACGAAATTTTTTGTTTTTTCTTTTTCATAATAACCTCCTAATATGTCACAATTTTCTTTACCTTTTTATTAAAATCAATTCTGGGAAGCATAATTTGTCTTCCACAATTTATACACTTTATTTTAATATCAGCCCCACATCTTGTAATACTCCACTCATTGGTTCCACAAGGATGTGGTTTTTTCATAATCACAACGCTTCCAATACGATAATTTTTATCCATTATGAACCACCACCTGTTTATATGGAATGGAAATTTGGTGGAATTCAAGCATAACTTTTACTTTTTTACGAATTTGTCTTTGCACTCTATAATGGGTCATAGGTTTACATGGTGCGACTATCCGAAACAAAATGCTTGAATCATCTAGCTGTTCTACTCCTAAAACTTCTATTTTTCCAGTTAAATCTGCTATTTCCTTACTTAATTTTGAACAAATCTTTTTTAAAATTTGCTCCACAGAGTCTGTATCTTCTTCATATCCCACTGGTATATCCACAATTGCCATACTATCTTTCATACTATGATTTATAACTTCTGTTATATATCGATTTGAAATAATTTTTACATTTCCAGTATATGCTTTTATCTTAGTTGTTTTCATACCTAAGGAAATAACCTCACCTGTAAAATCACCTATTGTAACATAGTCTCCTAATTTATATTGATTTTCAAATAGAATAAAAACACCTGAAACAAAATCCTTTAAAGTATCTTGTAGAGCAAGACCAATTACAACACCAACAACACCAAGTGATGCCACAATGGTTTTAGTATCAATTTTGAAAACTTCTAAAATTAAAAGAATATCAATTAAAAGAATCAAATATTTTGTAATATTATTGATTAAGACTAAAATTGTTTTGTGTTTATTTGTATCACCAAAATTAATCTTAGATTGTACAATTTTCTTAGTAATTCTCTTAAAAAGGCCATAAATTAACACAGAAATAGAAACAATTAAAATAGGAGCAATAACTTCTTTGATTAATATTTTATCTAGCATATTATCATTCCTTTACATCTAATATTTCAAGGATTCTATTTAAATCGGCTGTGTTGGTAAAAGAAATTTCTATTTTATTTTCCTTTATTCTAATTTTACTATCCAACTTATCTCTAAGTAAATCTTCCACGTATTTATATTCATTATACTTAGGTTTTCTTTCTATTTTTACTTTTTTAGGAACATCTTTCTCTTCCGTTAGTTTTTCTATTTGTCTAACTGGTAATTTTTCTTCATTAATTTGATTTGCAAATGCTAAAATTTGCTCTTCATTTTCTAATTTACTCAATACTCTTGCATGACTCATACTGATTTTCCCATTACTTACCATTTCTTGAACTTGATTAGGAAGCCTTAAAAGACCTAATATATTAGTTATATGAGTCCGACTTTTTCCCACCTTTTTAGAAAGCTCATCTTGTGTAAGCCCTAATTTTTCTAACATAGAATGATACGCCAAAGCTTCTTCTATTGCATTTAAATTTTCTCTTTGCAAATTTTCTAAAAGAGCTATTTCCATCATTTGTTCATCTGTAAAATTCCGAATAATTGCAGGAATTTTAGTAAGACCAGCTAATTTAGAAGCTCTAACTCTCCTCTCGCCTGCAATAATATCATATCCTTTAATACTTTTTTTCACAATGATTGGCTGAAATACACCATGTTCTTTAATAGATGAGGCAAGTTCCTTTAAAGGTTCTATTTCAAATGTTTTTCTAGGTTGATACGGATTGGCTCTTAGTTCTGCTAGTGGTAATTCAACTATTTCCTCATTTGTTGCACTTTCATAAATTCTTTTTTCAACAGAAGAAATACTTTCAATATCTAAATTATCATTATTAAAAAGTTGTTCCAATCCCCTACCTAAAGCCCTCTTTTTATTCTCCATTTCTCTCAATCACTTCCTTAGCTAAATTTAAATATGCTTCTGTCCCTCTACTTTGTGGATCATAAGCAATAATAGGTTTCCCATGACCTGGTGCTTCCGATAGGCGAACAAGTCTAGGAATAATTGTATCATATACACGCTCTTTAAAAAAACTTTTTATATCTTCTACTACTTCAAGACCTAAATTAGTTCGATTATCTAACATTGTTAATAATACGCCCTCAATATCTAATTTAGGATTGATTGTTTTTTGGGCAAGCATAATGGTATTTAATAATTGCATAATTCCCTCTAAAGCAAAAAATTCACACTGAACAGGAATAATAACAGAGTCTGATGCAGTTAAAGCGTTACTTGTTAAAAGTCCCAAAGAAGGAGGACAATCAATAATAATAAAATCAAATACTGTTTTCGCTTCCTCTAAGTATTTCTTGAGTTGCCCATTTTTCTGAAACCCATTATTGCCTCTTCCCATTTCCATAAGCTCAATATCCGCTCCTGCCAAATTAATAGTGGCAGGCATAACATATAAATTTTTGAACTTTGTCTTTATAATAGCATCACTCAAATGGCAACGATCTGTGATTAAATCATAAACACTTTTATCGATGTCAGCTTTATTAATTCCTACACCTGTCGTTGTATTACCTTGCGGATCCAGATCCACTAATAACACTTTTTTCTTAAGTGCACCTAAAGAGGCTGCTAGATTGATACTAGAAGTTGTTTTCCCAACGCCACCTTTTTGATTTACAAGTGCTATAATTTTTCCCATACTATCACCATCTCTAATTCCTACTTAACATATATCATTTTATCATATATAAACAAATAAATCTATATGAATTGTGATTCTTTCTAAAAACAAGAATAGAAGTATAATTATTATTATAGAAAGAAAAAATATAAATAAAAGATGAACTCTTTTAACAAAAAAAGGCTATATTACCTTTTTATTTCACCTTCATCATTTTTCTTTATAAAGTTATCATAAATTAGCTTGCTTATTTGTCCACCAATTTCTATGCCTTTATTATCAAAATTATATCTTAAATCATCAAGATTTGATATAAATATAGATATAATATAATCACCACTTTTTGTAGATATTATTCCACCATCATTACGAATGTTTTTAACATTATTATCTTCCCATACTATTCCACCAGATTTAGAAGCAATATAGTTAATATTGCTAGTATCATCCCCCATTAAAACCATATCTAATGGCGGTAAGTATTTTTCAATCATATCCCTATGCTCTTGCCTTTTTAATATATTTAAGCAATTATCGGATACCTCTTGATTCACTATTTCTCCATTATATAACATTTCAAATACTCTAGCATACTCATATGGCGTAGTTGTAGCAAACTCCAAATATTTTGGGAGATTTATCTTATGTAATAATCTAGTATTTTTAAAACCTAGTTCCTGAATCGTTTTATTTATATTATCAATTCCCAAATAATCGATTAATGTATTAGTAGCAATATTATCATTTTCTGTTATCATTAATATTGCATAATCTTTGGTTCTAAATTTCAATCCATAATCAAAATTTTTAATTATCCCCGAATTCGATCCAGGAATATTATCCATCTCAGTATATTCAAAATAATCATCTTTACTTATTTTACCTTCATATAATTGTTTAAAGTATTCAATTAAAATAAATGTTTTTATACAACTTGCAGTTTCAAATATGGCATTCTCATTATATTTAATTACATTATCATGCATATCTGTAACGTAGATTCCAATATCATATTTACAACTCTCGATTATATTTAATATTGTTTTTTCTAAGTTCATATTTTCACTCTTTCTCTATACTACTATACCATAATTTGTATAAATTCACCTTAACAAAGTTAAATTTTAAAAAAAACTTCATAATAATTAACTAGAATATTGAAACATTGGTTGCTTTTTATTTATAAGAAATTACAAGTTTTTTTGTAGGCTACGACGTTAGTTTCATTTACAATTTACTATTCTTGCATACAAAAAACCCGTAAATTCGGGTTCTTTGGAATATTGAAATCCATACTTCTTAACGTTTTGAAAATTGTGGTGCTCTACGAGCAGCTTTTAGACCTGGTTTTTTACGTTCTTTAATTCTTGCATCACGTGTAATAAATCCACATTTTTTCAAAATATTTCTATAACTTCCTTCGCTTCCTTCATTTTCAATATCATATGAAAGTAAAGCTCTAGCAATTCCAAGGCGAATAGCTCCTGCAGCTCCAGTGAAGCCTCCACCTTTTACTTTTACATCAATATCAAATGTTTCTTCATTTCCTGTAGCAACAAGAGGTTGTTTTAAATCCATAATATTAGTTTCATAAGGAAAAAATTCCCTTACATCCACACCATTTACAGTGATTTTTCCGGTTCCTGGTACCATTCTTACTTGTGCAACAGATGTTTTTCTTCTACCAGTTCCTATAAAAATTCTATCTTTTTTCATTTAAATCCTCCTATTTAATTTCTAACTCTTTAGGTTGTTGTGCCATATGTGGATGTTCACTTCCTGTATAAACAAATAATTTTTTATACATTTGTCTACCTAATCTTCCTTTTGGAAGCATTCCTTTTATAGCTCTTTCAACCATTTCTACAGGATATTTTTCTTTCATTACTTTTGCAGTTCTTTGTCTAAGTCCACCAGTATAACCACTATGATTATAATAAATCTTATCATTTAGTTTATTTCCTGTAAGATTTACTTTTTCAGCATTTACAACAATGATATTGTCACCACAATCTACATGTGGTGTAAATGTTGTTTTATGCTTTCCACGTAAAATATGTGCAGCTTTGCTAGCTAATCGACCAAGATTTACATCTGTAGCATCAATCACATACCAATCACGTTTTACTTCTTGCTTTTTTTGCATGTAAGTATTTTTCATAATATTACCTTCCTTATCTACTATTCGTAAGTGGTCCCAACACTTACTTCTAGCGGGATATAAAATGTACCATTTAAAATTCTACTAGAATTCTATACAATTGTCAATAAATATATAACACTTTATTATAAATTTCCAAACAAGTAAATAAATCAAACAAAACAATTCTTACTTTTATCTATTTTATTGCACATTAAAAACTGCTTTAAGCAGCTTTTTCTTCAGCATGAATACCATATTTTTTGTTGAACTTGTCAATATTACCTTTTCTTGAAACATTAGATTGTTTACCAGTATAAAATGGATGACATTTATCACATACTTCTAAATGTAATGCTTCTTTATTTGACTTTACTTCAAATTCATTTCCACATGAACATGTAACTTTTGTCGTTACATATGTAGGATGGATATTTTTCTTCATAGTCTCTCTCCTTCCGCCATGACCCTTTTGGCCATAGAAATTTAATAGCTACTATAGTATAGCAACTTTTCAAAAATTATGCAACTATTTTAAATATATTTTAAAAATACACATGTAACAAACCCTTCATCAAAAAGGCATACATGTGCATATTTATCTAATCATTTCTTTTTCCTAATAAACGAATTAAATAAAGGAATAAATTAATAAAATCTAAATATAGTTGAAATGCACCATAAATAGGTAACTTTTCTTCATCAATTACATTACTTAATGTTTTGAGTTTTTGAACATCATAGGCTATATACCCTACAAAAATAACAATACCAATCATACAAATAACCATATCAAATGTACTATTTCCTACAAATAGATTGATAAGTGTCATAATGATTAATGCAATTAGTCCCATAAAAATAATGGTTCCTATTTTGCTAAGATCTATTTTTGTAAAATAACCAAAAGCACCAAATATAGCAAATACAACTGCTGTTACAGCAAATACAAATAGAACTGAAGATAACTCAAATAAAAGGAAAATAGAAGCAAATGTAAGACCACTAACAAAAGAATATAAAGTATAACATACAATTGCTGTGGTATATTTCATTTTTTGTATTCGTGCTGATAAAAATATAACTAGTAAAAACTCAACAACAAAAATAATCCAATATGCACTTGTTGAAAAAATATTATAGATCATATTCTCATTATTGCTTACATAAAATCCAGTTAAAAATGTTATCAAAAGTCCTAAACATAACCATAAAAATGTTTTAGAATACACTTTTGTATCCATACGTCACCTCCTTTTTTTATTATAGCATCTTTTATTTATGAAATAAAGTATTTTCAATTTGAGCATTTAATTTTTTAAAAATCTCTTGTTCTCCTACTCCATTTAAATCAATGGTATTTTGAATCATATTGTTCTTTATTTCATAAGAAACAAAATTGATTTTATATTTTTTTGCTGCTACTTTTAGTTTGCTATTCATATAATCAATAATATCTTGTGGAAACAAATTTTTGGGATTATAAATTTGTAGTAAAAAGATATCTTCTTTACAATACAAGCGAATTAAATTCAATAAATGATCCATATCATTCATAATTTCATCTGTATAATTATATAATACTTCCATATCTTTTTCATATGCAAATTCAGTAAACAAATCTACTCTTCCTACATCAATCGATAATACATCTGCTTTGATAAGAGCATTTTTAATACTCTGTTCTTTATTATTGATCCGTATCGTTTTATTTTCTTCAATCATTTTGATAAAATCTGTAATTCTAAAATTAGATTGATTAAACTGAAAAACATACTTTTCTAACAATCCTTTTCTTTCCATGTTTTGCTTTACTTTAAAAGCATAATTATTTTCCTTTATATTAGTTGACAAAGATAGATAATATACTTTTTTATCAATTGTACTTAAATAAATTAAAAAAATAGAAAGTATAACAATAGAGACTACCAACAATTTCTTCATATTTCACCTCAAAAAAAGTAGGGATATCCTACTTCATTATATTAATTTAATTTTATTTTAGCACCTACATTTGTTAATTTTTCAACGATATTTTCATATCCTCTAAGAACATGTTCAACATTATCAATCGTTGTGGTTCCATTTGCAACCAAAGCAGCCATAATCATACATGCACCTGCTCTTAAATCTGTCGCTTCTACAGTTGAAGCATGCAAAGGTGTTTTTCCAGACACAATTATTTTTTGATTATGAATCGTTTTTATATTGGCACCCATATTTATTAAATGAGAAACATTTTGAAATCTATTTTCATAAACCGTTTCTTCTACTATACCTTCGCCTTCACATTGTGTTAATAAGGTTGTAAAGGGTTGCTGCAAGTCTGTAGCAAACCCAGGATATCCGAGTGTTTTAATAGAAACACTCTTTAAAGGAGAGCGATTAATGATAATAAAATCTTCTTCTATCCTCATGTCTGCTCCCATTTCATGTAACTTTGTAAGAAGAGCCTGAATATGTTCAGGAATTAAACCTTGTATTTTTAAATTTCTTCCTAACATAGCTCCCATCATCACATAAGTTCCCGCCTCAATACGATCTGGAATCACTTCATGAAAACATCCCTTTAGCCTACTCACACCTATTATTTTAATCTGACTGGTTCCTGCACCTTCTATTTTGGCTCCCATACTATTTAAAAATGTTGCTACATTTACAATTTCTGGTTCTCTTGCTGCATTATTTATTGTAGTAATCCCCTTTGCCTTTACCGATGCAAGTATTGTATTAATGGTTGCACCAACACTTGGCATATCTAAATAAATATCGGCACCATTTAGATTTTCAGCTTCAATTCGAAAATGATCATCTAACTCTTCTACAGTAGCCCCTAAAGCCCGAAAGGCTTTTAATGTCTGATCAATGGGTCTAGCTCCAATAGAACAGCCTCCTGGAAAATACATTTCTACTTTTTTATATTTTCCTAAAAGGGCAGCCATAAAATAATAAGACGCTCTAAGTTTACTAGAAATTTCTTTAGGAATTTCCTTATTTTCAACATTAGAAGAATCTATTTGTATTGCACCATTTACCCTTTTTACACGTGCATTTAAAAACTGTAAAATTTCATTTAACGCATCAATATCTGAAATATTAGGAATGTTATCAATGGTAACAATATCATCAGATAATAATGATGCAGGTATAAGAGCCACTGCACTATTTTTTGCTCCACTAATAGGAATGACCCCTGTAAGTTCATATCCACCTTCAATAATCAATTGTTTCATAATTACGCCTCCTTATAAAGGTTTTCCACTATATGTATATGTAAAGATTGTATTTTTGTCCCTATACCTTTAAAGAATCATGTAAAATATTCAACTTATTATGAATGCATTTCTTTATTTCAGTTTCTCCAGATTTTATTATTTTTCTCGGATCATAAATACCTGCATTTTCGGATATAAATTTTCGGACTGCCTTTGCCCATGCTATTTGAAGTTCTGTATTAATATTAATCTTACAAATACCGTTTTGGATAGATTTTTGAAGTATATCATCAGGTATACCTGTACCACCATGTAAAACAAGGGGAATTTCTACCATATTAGAAATTTTTCTCATCCTAGTGAAATCCAATTGTGGCTCTCCCTCATATAATCCATGTACACTTCCTAAGGCAGGGGCCAAACAGTCAATATGTGTTTGCTTTACAAAGGTAATACAATCTTCTACCTTGGCATACATATTTCCTTTTGAAGAATTTAAATTTTCAAAAATAGCTCCTACTTCAGCTTCTACACTAACATTTTTTGTTTTTGCATAAGCTACGACTTCCTTTGTAATCTCTATATTTTTTTCTAATGATTCTCTAGATGAATCAATCATTACAGAAGTAAAACCTGCATCAATTGCTTTTTTACAAGATAAAATACTTTTCCCATGATCTAGATGAAGAACTACCTTAATAGTAATACCTAAATCTTTTATAAGAGAAGTTACAAGAAAATAAACGACATGATAGCCGCCCATATATGTTATAGCACCCTCACTTACACCTAGTATTACTGGTTTTTTTTCTAATTCACATTGTTCTAGAATATACTTTGTCCACTCTAAATTATTTATATTAAACTGAATAATGGCAAATTTTCCCTTTTTCGCTTCATTAAGAAGTTCATTCATGTTTACTAGCATTCTACCACCTATATTCATTATAATATGAAATAAAAAAATTGTAAACCTATAGGAAATATAGTATTTACATGTTATTATTTTTATATTCTAAAATAGATATAATACACCTAAAGCAATCAAAATACCTCCTCCAATAATAGTCGATATTTTTCCAAATAAAGAATTTATTTTTTTACCTAAGATAAGTCCTAAATAAGTAAATATAAAGCTTGCTAGTGAGAAAATAATAGAACATATTATATAATTATTGGTGATAACTTTTAATCCAATACCAACCGAAAAACTATCGATACTGACAGCAAGACCAAATAAAAGAAGTTCTATTTTATTCATATATTTAATAGTATCCTCTTTTTTAAAGGATTCTATAATCATTTGCATGCCAATGATTAAAAGAACCAAAAATACGATAATATCTGGATCTATTTTTATGATATGTAAAAGAAAATTGCCAACAAAAAGACCAATAAGTGGCATAAAAAAATGGTATATTCCAACAACAACAGACAATAGAATAATATCTTTTCTATTAAGATTTAATGTACCATATGCCAAAGATAATGAAAAAGCATCCATACTAAGTGAAACAGCAATCATGATTATCATTATTACATGCATAATAAAACCTCCTATTCCATTATATGGAAAAAGAGGTTTTTTAAACATACTTTATAAATATTTATCTATTAATTCTTCTACAAATAATTTATACTCTACTTCATCACTCTCATCTGCCTCAATCATACATAACGGTGGAAACAAAACACACCACCAATTGTCGCCTTTTCCTTCTCCCAGTGTAACAACTAAAGATTCATAGTCACCTGCTTTATAGGTAACTCCTTTATATTCCTTTTCGGGAAAATAATTCATACCATAGTGAATTTGATATCCTAAAGTATAATTTTCTTTATTTAAAACATTAGATACGGCAGAATCAATAACTGGTAAATTATTTTTTAAATGATTTCTAGCATCATCTAGTCCCTTAGTATCTTTTAATACAGCAAAAACTTCCTTTTCTACTTCGCTCTTTACTTTCATTTTAATAGATTGATCATACTCTGTATTACTATTAGGAACAATACGCATACGAATCGCATCACTTGGAATCATATCTGCTTTTTCAATAAACCTTCCAATTCCTATATAAGTCATAAAAATAGCAGTTAATAATAATATTGTTTTCTTCATAAAAAATCGCCTCTATTACATAGTGGACGATTGTTTATTTTTTTATACACTATTTATGATAAGATTCATGATTTATAATCTTATAAGATCGATAAATTTGCTCCAATAAAACAATTCTAAATAGTTGATGAGGAAAAGTAAGTTTAGAAAATGATAATAAAAGATGGGATCTTTTTTTTATGCTATCATGAACACCTACTGAACCTCCTATAATAAATATAATGTTAGGATAATGAATAAATATTTTTTCAATTGTATCAGCAAATAACAAAGAAGACATGCTTGTCCCCTCAATTGCCAAAGTAATAATATAATCTCGACTTGAAATGTATTTTAAAATAGATTCTTTTTCTCTTTCCATTTGGAGAGATGGATTATCTAAATCAACATCGGGTACTTCAATAATTTCTAATTTTGTATATCTAGATATTCTTTTTTTATATTCTTCTAATGCTTCTAAATAAAATTTTTCTTTTATCTTTCCAACACATATTATTTTTATCATACTTCTACTACCTCTGTTGCCACATCTTGTTTAGCGATAGAAATAGAAGGAAAAGTAATATCTTTTTTCTTTAATGTTTGATAAAGAGTATCTAAAGCTTTCTTTTCTGTATTGTTTTCATGAGACAAATGAGCTAAAAATACCTTCTTAGTATGATTCCCAATGATTTTAGACAAATAATAGGATGAATCTATATTCGATAAATGTCCACGATCTCCCAAAATACGTTGTTTTATGTGATAAGGATAATGTCCATTCATAAGCATTTCAACATCGTGATTACTTTCTATAATATAAACATCTTTATTGGTTATTTTCTGTAAATTTCTCTCAGAAATATATCCTGTATCAGTCACATAAACAATTTCTTTCCCTTCACTTGTTATTAAATATCCAACAGAATCTTCCGTATCATGTGAGGTTTTAAAAGATTCAATTAAAATAGTATCCAATAGAATTTGATGATCTATAAATACAACTTCTGCATTTAGTAACACCTCTTTTAAATCTATATATACTTTATATGGCAAATAAATAGTAGGATGATATTTTTTTATAAATACTTTCAAGCCAGCTGTGTGATCAATATGACTATGTGTAATAAAAATACTATCAATCATATTAGGTTCCACACCAAGGGTTCTTAGTCTTTTTTCTGTAGCAAGACTAGTAAGACCAATATCAATAAGAATATGATGATTCAAACTTGCAATATAGGTACTATTGCCTTTAGATCCACTTGCTAAAACACAAACTTTCATTTTAACCATGTACCTTATGTGGATTGATATTGGTTCCACCTTTCCAAGGAGGTCCCCCTACCCAAAGTTCATAATGAAGGTGTGGCCCTGTAGCTGAACCAGTCATACCCATATCCCCAATTCTCTGACCTTTGCTTACAACTTGACCCACTTTTACAGATCTTCTAGACATATGGGCATATAGTGTATAATAGCCA
The DNA here is from genome assembly GCA_947576095.1 of uncultured Mycoplasmatota bacterium. GTDB lineage: Bacteria > Bacillota_I > Bacilli_A > RF39 > UBA660 > RUG12867. The sequence goes on from CANPPW010000004.1 coordinate 33,368, forward strand.
TTATTATGATTGATAATCGCACAAATTCCATAACTAGAATCACAATTTGTAGAATACACAACACCATTATTAGAAGAATAAATAGGAGAACCATATCCTGCAGCAATGTCTAATGCTGGATGAAGCTGTCTAATTCTTTTAATAGGATGGATCCGATAAGCATAATTAGAAGTAATCGTATATCCACTAGCTGTTGGCCAAGCCCAGTTTGTTAAAGTACCAACACTTGGAACCATTTTTTGACCACGAATCACAACTTCATTAATTGTTGGTTTTAATTCCTCTTTAGATACTGGGTCTACATAAACCATTACATTATTTTCATATTTTATATTTTGAACAACTCTCTCCAATCCATTCTCACCTTTTTGAGTAATTAAATCATCTCCAACAAGTCTAGAGGCATCATATTTTTCCTCAATACGATATTTACTCTCAATATCTTCTACAACATAAGATTCGACAATTACTTTTACTTGAGGATTTAAATATGAAATTGCAATTTGCTGACCAATATATAAAAGATTCTTTATAGATTTGATTTCTGGATTGGAAACTAAAAGTTCTTCTACACTGACTTGATTATTAAAAGCAACTGTTTCTACAGTATCATTTGCATTAACTGTATAATATTGTTTTTGAACATTTTCACCAAACAAAAGAAATTGACTGAGTTCTACTTCATCCTGATAAATTTTTTCAGAAACAGGAATATTAACTTCCTTGACTGTAATATCATTATTAATATAAATATTTTGGATCATAGATCCTGTCTCTGTAACTGGCATTTGGGTACCATTTTTATAAGCATTATAATTATCAGTTCCTACAAAAGAGGCAATTGTTTTTTCTAGAGCTTTTTTAAAAATATTTTTATTTAATACATATATTTTAGAATCACCAGATTCTTGTTTAACAGTAAATTGATACCCTTTCACAGTAAAATCTTTTCTTTTTTTTATTTCATTATAAATTTTCTCTACTGATTGTAAACGATTACGATAAGTAGTAATTCTCTTTACCTCAAGTCCATTTGGTGAATATACTTTTTTAACATGCAAAGTTTTTTTGATTTTTTCTCCTTTTTTATCAATATATTTTTCTAATTCATCTTTGGAATGAATTACTCCTAATAATTCATCATCTAAATATACACCATAATATGTATCAGGACTTATAATGGGTTTACTACGAAACCCCAATGTAAAAACACAGACAAATAAAAGGACAATACTTATGATTGCAATATATTTTTTCATGAATCACCAACTCTTTCATTTGCTACATTTACAAAAGTAGATGTATTTCTTTTAAAAATCAAATCAATTGTTGTAGTAGGACCACTTCTGTGTTTTCCAATAATAAATTCACTTCGACTTGTATTTTCATCAATCGCTGCCTCTTTATTATAATAATCATCTCTATAAAGAAAAGCAACAATATCAGCATCTTGTTCAATAGATCCAGATTCTCTTAAATCACTCAAAATAGGTCTTTTTTCATCTCTGCCTTCTACACTACGAGAAAGCTGGGCGAGAGCTATAACAGGTACCTCTAACTCCATTGCTAGTGTTTTTAATGATCTTGATATTTCACTAACCTCTTGCTGGCGATTTCCGGCATATTTTGTACCTCCACTAATCAATTGCAAATAATCGATAATAATAGCACCCAAATTTTTTTGAGTAGAGGCAAGTCTTCGACATTTAGCACGAATTTCACCAATATTCATTCCTGGGGTATCATCTATAAATACTTTCGTTTCAGAAAGTTTACTACAGGCTGCTTCTAATTTTTTCCAATCTTCATGATTAAATCTCGCATTTTTCATTTTAGAAAGTTCTATTTGTCCCGCTGAAGCAATCATACGATTAGCAAGTTGCTCAGCACTCATTTCCATATTAAAAAGGGCTACTGCTTTATCATTTAATTTTGAAATATTAACTGCTAAATTGAGGGCAAAAGCTGTCTTTCCCATAGCTGGTCTAGCAGCAATGATAATCAGTTCATTTTCATGAAATCCACTAGTTACTTTATCCAAATCATAAAACCCTGTAGAAATTCCAGTAACTTCACCACGGTTTTGTGAAAGTTTTTCTAAATCAGATTGTGCCTTCATTAAAACTTCAGTAATCGATTTAAATTCTGTCCCTTTTCTTGTTTTCACTACATTTAAAATTTTCTTTTCAGCGGTATCTAATACATTGCTTATATCCTCTTTAGCATTATAAGCATCTGTAGCAATTTCATTTGCTTCATGTATTAAACGTCTTAAAATTGCTTTTTCTTCAACAATTTTAATATATTCATCTATATTGGAGGCACTAGGAACAGAAGATACGATTTCTGTTAAATATTCTACGCCACCAATGCTATTTAAATACTTCTTTTTTTCTAACATTTCTGTTGCAGTTGTCATATCAATGGGAACATTCTTCTCAGATAAGTCTACTAAAACTTCAAATATTTTACTATGTGCATCTAAATAAAAGAGTTCCTTTTGAAGAGTTTCTACACCTCTTTGCAAAGCATACTTTGATAAAAACATAGCTCCCAATACAGATTGTTCAGCTGAAACATTATGTGGAATATTTCTTTCTGTCATATGGTTTTACTTCTCCTTAACAAGTTCTATTCTTACAATCGCTTCTACTTCTTTATGAAGTTCAATACATACATTATGAAATCCAAGAGATGTAAGTTCATTATCTAATTTAATCTTTTTCTTATCAATTAGAATATCATTTTTTTTAAGTTCATTTACAATTTGTTTTGTACTAACACTACCAAATACACGATCTGCTGCTCCTGTTTTTACAGCCATTTTAATTTTTAATTTTTCTAATTGTTCTTTTAATTTTTGACACTGTTGTTTTTCTAAAGCATCTTTAAGGGCTTTTTCTTCAACTTCTTTATGAAGACGAGTAAGACTCCCTTCTGTAGCCACCACTGCCGAACCACTTTTTATAAGAAAGTTAGCATACCCATTAGCAACTTCTTTTACTTCTCCCTTTTTTCCTTGTTTTTTAACATCTTTTAAAAATATAATTTTCATACTTTCACCTCTATTTCAACATGTTTTCAATCTTTATTTTTATTTTAGATAGACTTTGTCCTTCTACCCTTGCAGCAGCATCCGTTTTATGGCCACCACCACCAAATTGTTTCATTACTTTTTCAACATTTATTTTTCCTAATGATCTTGCACTAATACCGATAATTCCCTTTTCAACATGACCTATTGCAAAAGAAGCCTCTACATCTTCAATCTGCAAAAGTTCTTCTGCTATTTTAGCAAGTTCACTTCCTTTATGAATGTTATTATCAAGCATACATAATATCATATTTTCATTAATCATATAGCTATTTTTTAAAAGTTTCTGTCTCCGTATAAATGTTTTTTTATTTTCTTGAAATAATTCCTGTTTCACAACATTATCTGCACCATTTTCCATTAAATATGCACCAGCCAAATATGTATTGGTTGTTGTTTTTATATTAAAGTTATTCGTATCAATATACATCCCAGCTAACATAATAGTTGCAACAACTGGTTCTATAGTCTGCTTTTCTAGTTTTAAAAAATCAACAATAATTTCAACTGTACTAGAAACACTTGTTTTAATATAATCTAAATCTGTATCTGAAATAATATTTTCTCCCTTAATATGATGGTCTATAATTACAACACTACCTACATTATCAATTAAATAAGGTACTTCAACCATCTCTTTTTTATGTACATCTAAAATAATTAAAAGTGTATGTGGGGTTGCTAAATCTAGAGCTTCCATGCTATCTATAAAAGAGAATTTTCTTTTTCTAGTAATTTTTTCTAATGCCTTAGAGATAGAATCATCTTGTTCTGATTTATTTGTAATAATAAAAACATTTTTATTATATTTTTCAATAATTTCATAAAGTCCCAAAGATGCACCAAATCCATCTAAATCCATATATCTATGTGTCATAATACATATGGATTCTGCTTTTTTGATCATCCCTTTTAGTCTATCAAAGAAAGTAATCATCTTACCACCTCACATATTTTATATTATACTATATTTTTTATATCTTGTCTTTATTATCCGAAAAAGGCATAGAAAAAAGAGGTTAGAAACCCCATCTTTTAACATTAAACTCAACATTTTTATAAGAAAGTGCTTTTTCACTTGCTGCATCAATTGCTAAATCAATGTGAACATTTCCATTTTTCCATGCAGCTATCATACTTCCCCCTGTATCTAAAACAATACCATGAAAATTACCAGATGTATGATTTACTTCAATGATAGTTCCTACTGGAAATTTAGCATGAGCAGCCGAAAGAATACGAACTGTTCCATAAGTATTATCATTATAATAAACACTTTTCTTAAGATCATACCCACTACTCGTTTTACAAACTGAGCGGTTAGGACAATTATAATACATCGTCATAATCCCTATAAAAGAAGATCCTGTATTCACATTAGATGAAGTAGGAGCTACTTTTTTTTCTACGTATGTTCCAATTTCTATCACTTCATTTATAGGATTTTTAATAACCCTTGAAATTCCATTATCATTATTTCGGACTATATATCCATCTTCACCCTTTACGAGAATGGATGTATCTCCATTTGGTTTTGTATGATTGTATCTGATTTCTGTTTTATGAGCAATGACTTCTGTTGTCATATTTAAACTCATATTTTTATTTGTATTCTCACAAACAATTTTGTCTTCTTTATAAATTCCTAAAAAGGATACAAAAGACACAAACAGAAAACCTATCCATTTTAGAATTAGATCAATCAAGAATAGATTCATTTGTTTCACCTCATATTTAAGTTAACAACAAAATTCTATCATAATTTAATAGGCAAGTCAAATTGGCATATTGCATTATCTGTAGTCTTTTCCAATACCATTTCTAAAGTAAGGCCTTTAATTTCGGCAATTTTTTGTGCAACATAATACACATTAAAAGGCTCATTGACTTTTCCCCTAAATGGTTCTGGTGAAAGATATGGACTATCTGTTTCTAACAGCAAATATCTGATATCTATATCTTGTACCACTTCTTTAAGTTTTATACCATTTTTAAATGTTACTACACCTCCTATACCAAACATAACATGAAATTTTTGAAATCTTTTTGCCATTTCTATACTATAACTATAACAATGCAAAACAATTTTTATACAATCAATCTTTTCTTCCTCTAATATATTATATGTATCTATTGCGGCATCTCTACTATGAATAACCACCGTTTTTTGATATTTTTTGGCAAGGGTTAATTGTTTTTTAAACCATTTTTTTTGTAAATCCTTACAATCTAAATCATAATGATAATCAAGTCCGATTTCCCCAATTCCTACAATTTTAGGATGATTTAGATGTTTTTCAATATATTCTAAATGTTCATCTAAAGCACTTAAAACTTCCTCTGGATGAATTCCAATAGTTCCATAAACGTTAGAATACTGTTCTATTATTTTTAATACAAATTCATTCGTTTTTTGATTACATCCACTTACAATGATTTTCCCATTACCCATTTTTTGAATAATTTCGTCAAGATTTTCAAAATTGTCTAAATGACAGTGTGTATCAATCATAACTTTTCCTTCTTTCCATAAAAAAATTATACCATTATAAGTATAATTTTCTATTCATTTAATAATCTTATTTTTATATAACGTATAATCACTACTACTAAAAATACAAAATAAACAAAATCTAATAATTTAAAATCTATTATCAAGTTTCCTATAACAAGTAAGGTTAATACCGTAAACAAAAGCACTACATATTTGTCACTAATTTTATTTTCTCCAAACATGCCTATCCCTCTCTATTTTTTACGACATATTCAATATATCATACCTATATAGAGAATTTCAAACGTTTTAAATCCAATTGTTTCGACAATTTACACAGTTTTACAGATTTTCAACCTGCTTTAATTTTTCTTCTTTATCAATTCTTAAAAATAATGGTTTTGGCTCATTTAATTTTAAATCAATATCAAGCCCATTAAAACCTTCTATAGAATCTATAAAACGATTATTTGTATTTAATTGACGAAATATTTCGTCAGCTGTATCTGGCAAAAAGGCTTGCAACAATATCGCAGAACTACGAATAGATTCTAATAAATTATATAAAACGGTAGCAAGTCTTTCTTTTTTATTTTCTTCTTTTGCAAGAACCCAAGGCATTGTTTCATCAATATATTTATTACATTTTCTTAAAACAGAAAAAATTTCATCCAATGCTTCTGCAACTTTTAGCTCATTCATAGCAGTATCTACTTTACCTGGCATCTGCCTTACAGCGGTAATCAAATCTTTATCTATTTCTTCAAAAGCAGTTGGTTTTACAATAATACCATCAAAATATTTATGGGCCATAGATATTGTCCTATTTACTAAATTTCCAAGGATATTTGCTAAATCAGAATTGATTCTATCAATTAAAAGTTCATATGTTATTGTTCCATCATTTGCATAGGGAATTTCATGAAGTAAATAATAACGAATTTCATCAATTCCAAATTGTTCTACTAAATCATCAGCATATAATACATTTCCTTTTGATTTGCTCATCTTATCATTTCCACATAAAACCCAAGGATGACCAAAGATTTGTTTTGGTAATGGTAAATCCAGCGCCATTAACATAATAGGCCAATATATTGTATGAAATCTTAAAATATCTTTTCCTATCAAATGAATATCTGCAGGCCAATATTTATTAAATTCAGAAGACTGGATATCTTTATCTGGATCGTATCCCAAAAAGGTAATGTAATTAGAAAGTGCATCTATCCATACATAAATGACATGTGCATCATTAAAAGAAACAGGGATTCCCCATTTAAATGATGTTCTAGATACACATAAATCTTGTAAACCAGGTTTAATAAAATTATTCATAATTTCATTTTTTCTAGATTCTGGTTTAATAAAATCAGGATGTGATTCAATATGTTCAATCAAACGGTCTGCATACTTGCTAAGACGGAAAAAGTATGCTTCTTCTTCTGCCTTATGTACATCTCTACCACAATCAGGACACTTGCCATCTACAAGCTGGGACTCAGTAAAAAAAGATTCACATGGTGTACAATATAATCCTTCATATTTTCCAAGATAAATATCTCCTTGATCATATAATTTTTTGAAGATTTTTTGTACAATTTCTTCATGCGTTGGATTGGTGGTTCTTACAAATTTATCAAAACTTGTATTTAGACAACTCCAAACTCGGCGTACTTCTAGCGAAATCTCATCAACAAATTCTTGGGGACTTTTCTTTACTATATCTGCTTTTTGTTCAATTTTTTGACCATGTTCATCTGTCCCTGTCTGAAAGTAAACATCATACCCCATTAATCTTTTGTATCTAGCAATCGCATCTGCTAAAACGATTTCATAGGTGTTTCCAATATGTGGTTTTCCTGATGTATAAGCAATAGCTGTAGAAATATAAAATGTTTTATTCATAATATTATCCTTACAATCTTATAGAAATAATCTACTGATTGTTTCCTTTCTAAACACGTTTTTCATCTGTACTACCATATCCACCTTGGCGGATTATGGAAGGCTCTTTATCATCATCTGTAACAAAATATGGTACAAATATTCCCTGACAAATGGCCTGTCCCCTTTGTACTATAAAATCTTCTTTACCTTGGTTTTGTAAACATATAAATAAATGTCCTTCATTAGATTTATTATTATAGTAATCAGCATCCACAATTCCCACCTGATTTGTAAATCTTATATTATATTTAAATCCCATACTACTACGCTCAACCATCAAGAGCATTTCACCTAGATTCATAGAAACTTTAATTCCAAGAGGTATTTTCTTAATTTCATTAGGATGTAATGTAAAATCAAATAATGCCTCAAAATCATATCCTGCACTTTTCTTTGTTTTTCTTTCTGGAACAGAATAACTATTATAAAGTTCTAAATCATCTTTTACATCTTTCTGAAATTGATTAAAACTAATTTTTTCAAATTTTCTCATACTTCCTCCTATAAGTAAAAAAATATTCTAAATTAAGGACGAAAAACCGCGGTACCACCTTATTTCATAGAATATTCTTGCACTCTTTATATAACGCATGTATGCGGCCATTGGCAACTCCAGAATCATTTAAAATAGTTTTCTTTGTTTATTTTCACCAATCATAAACTCTCTATAAAATTCCACTATTTCTCTTTCCTTCATAGTTTTTTAAACAATATAATTGTATCATATACTATCTTATCAGGCAAGTTGTTTTTCTAAAAATGCAGAAATGATATTTGCAACACTTCCTTCTATATCCCCTACAGCATTTTCTTTATCAAAAATAATAACCATGCCAACTGCATCACCATTTACTATAATTGTATTTAAAACATATGTCATTTCTTCTTCTTTATCACAGATTTGTAAAGGTTTAAAATGTTTTTCTATTTTTTTCTCTCTCCTTCGAATAGACTCAATAATATCATTACCTAATACTTTCATAGCATATTGTTTTTTATCTTTTCCCGCAACCGCTAAAACTTTATCAGTGTCTGTAATCATGATATTCCTTTTAATATCTGTATAAATAGATTCTACTAAAACGCTTGCAAAATCTTTGATTCCAATCATAGCAGAATGTTTTTTCAAAATAATTTTTTCATCTTCCCCAATATAAATTTCTAAATTATCACCTTCACGAATTCGTAAATTTGTCCGAATTTCTTTTGGAATTACTATTCTTCCTAATTCATCAATTCTTCTTATTACACCTGTTGCTTTCATATATTCCTCCTTATTATCTAGTTTGATATCTTTTAAAATTTTTATTCAAAATTTAATTTCTATAGAGGGAAAATCATGTTATAATATTAAGGCAAACAAGGAGGAATATATGGAAAAAGTGCTTATTTTTGGACATAAAAAACCGGATACCGATAGTGTATGTTCAGCAATCTCATTGGCTTATTTAAAAAACAAATTAGGAATAAATGCAGAAGCCCGTATTTTGGGAGATATGAATAAAGAAACTAAATTTGTTCTAGATTATTTTAAAGTAAACAAACCAGCCTATTTAAATGATGTTAAATTACAAATTAAAGATGTGAACTATTTAAAAAATTATTATAATTATGAAAAAGATTCGATTCATAAAGGATATATGACTATGACTAAACATGGGATTAGTACAACACTGGTAGTTGATGAAAATAAAAAATTCAAAGGAATCGTAGGTATGAAGGATATTGCAAAAGATCAAATATCTGGTAAAATCAATGTACTAGACACTTCCTATGATAATATATTAAAAGTAATAGAAGGAGAAGAAGTGCTACGTTTTGATGAAGAAATCAATGGAAATATTATGTCAGCTTCTTACAAAAGTACTAGAATTATTGAAAGTGTAGAAATGGATACAGATACAATTTTAATTATAGGAGATAGACATAGTGTAATTGAATATGCCTTAAGTAAAAAAGTTAAATTAATTATTCTAACAGGAAATTCTATTATAAAAGATGAACATCTTCAGATTGCGAAGGAACAAAAAATCAATATTATTCGAACTGCATTTGATACCTTTAAAGTCAATAAGGTCATTAATCTATGTAACTATATTTATAATATCATTCGTAATACTAGTATTACATGTATGAATGAAAATGAATATGTAACAGACTTTATCGACCATGCAAACCGAACAAAATTCAGTTATTATCCTGTTGTAGGCAAAAATAATATTTGTAAAGGAATTTTAAGACTTTCTGATTTAGGTGAAAAAGAAAGAAAAAAAGTCATTTTAGTAGATCATAACTCTTATGATCAAAGTGTAGATGGACTTGATGAAGCAGATATTATAGAAATTATTGATCATCATAATATTGGAACAGTAGGAACTAAAACACCTATTAATTTTAGAAATATGCCAGTTGGAAGTTCTTGTTCAATTGTTTATATGCTTTATAAAGAAAACCATATAGAAATACCTAAAAATATAGCAGGACTTTTATTATCTGGAATTCTATCTGATACATTAATATTAAAATCACCTACTACAACGGAAATAGATAAATCTATCGCCATGGAACTTTCTAATCTGATTGATGTAGATTATGAAAAATATGGAATGGAAATGTACCAGGCAGGGACTTCTCTTAAAGGAAGATCAAAAGAAGATATTACATATACAGATTTTAAAATATATCCTGTTGATGAAAGAAAAATGGGAATTGGTCAAATATTTACTGTAAATATTAATGAAATTTTGGATGAAAAAGAAGAATATATAAAAATCCTAGAAAATATTGCTGAAAATAATAATTATGTTCTTTGTATATTAGTCATAACAGATATTATTAAAAATGGTTCTTATATCTTATATACAGAAAAAGCAAAACATAACTTAGAAAACGCATTTCGTATTGATCATTTAACACAAGGACATTATATGCAAGATGTGGTATCTAGAAAAAAACAAGTATTACCTAATATTATTGATGTTTTAACCAATTAAAAAAAGACAAATTAAGATAAAAATTGATTTGTCTTTTTTTTCGAATATATGTATTTTTATAAAATGATATAGTATTTAAAATTTATTTCAATACTGAATAAAAAAGTAATATATTCACTTTAAATATACTACTTTTAAAATTATTTTGTTAAACAATTTTTAATAATATCTAAAAGTTCAATTAAATAATAAATAAAATGTTTATCTAGTTTTACAATATCTAAAATAATAATTAATTTATTTCCACGCATTGAAAATCGAAACATACGAGTTAAAGTCGATGCCTCAACAAATAATTTTTGACCATCTAATTGATCAGTAATTTCCTTAGGCAAAATCAATTCAATAGAATTTTTTGTTTGTTTTATATTTTCAATATGTAACTTTTTCGCTAATTTTTCAAACCATTCCTCATACATGTAAACCAACATTTGTTCATTGATCTTACCAAAACGATCTTCTAATTCTCCTTTAATATCATTGAGTTTTTCTCTAGAATCAATTTCATTAATTTTCTTATGAATCTCTATTTTTAAAGATTCATCTGATACATATTGATTATCAATACTTGTCTCTACTTCTAATAGTGATTGTTCATCTTGAGGTTCTGTCACCACTTTATTTCCCTTTAATCGTTCTACTTCTTCATTTAACATATTTAAAAACATCTCTACACCCACAGAATCAACAAATCCTGCCTGTTCACTTCCTAAAATATCCCCTGCACCACGAATCGAAAGATCTCGAACTGCTATCGCAAATCCACTTCCCAGTTCCGTAAATTCTTTAATCACTTTCAGCCTCTTTAAAGCCACCTCAGATAAAATTTTTCTTTTATCATACATTAAATAACAATAAGCAATTTTATTGGTACGACCTACTCTTCCTCTAATTTGATATAACTGTGATAATCCAAAGCGATCTGCATCCATAATGAGTAATGTGTTTACATTAGCAATATCAATTCCCGTTTCAATAATCGTCGTACAAACCAAAATATCATACTGATGATTCATAAAAGATTCCATTACATTTTCTAATTCATGTTTACCCATTTGACCATGTGCATAAATAATCCTTGCATCTTTTACTAAGTTTTGGATTCTTCTAACTTCACTTTCTAGTTGATCAACATGATTATATAAAATAAATACTTGCCCTCCCCTTGATAATTCTTTATAAAGAGCATCTTTTATAATCTGATCATTTTCCGCTAAAACATAAGTTTGAACTGGATACCTTTGAGCTGGAGGTGTTTGCAATAAAGATAAACTTCTAAATCCTGACATAGACATTTGCAATGTTCTTGGAATAGGAGTAGCAGATAGGGTTAAAACATCTATATTATGTCTATACTGTTTAAACTTTTCCTTATGTTTTACCCCAAAACGTTGTTCCTCATCTATAACAAGAAGTCCTAAATTCTTAAATACTATATCTTTTCCTAAAAGCTTATGTGTCCCTATGATAATATCTATTTTTCCATCCTTTAATCGATTTAATATTTCATGCATTTTATTACCTGTAATAAATCGATTTAAAAGAGCCACTTCTACTCCAAAATGTTCAAATCTATCTAATGCGTTTTGATAATGTTGATTGGATAAAATTGTTGTTGGACAAAGCATAGCAACTTGTTTTCCTGACATTACAGCTTTAAACATAGCTCGAAAAGCAATTTCGGTTTTTCCGAATCCAACATCACCACATACAAGCCTATCCATCGGTTTTTCCTTCTCCATATCTGATTTGATTTCAGCTATAACCTTCAATTGATCCTCTGTAGGTGTATATGGAAATTCCGATTCAAATTGATATTGCTCTTTGGTATCTTCCAAAAAAGCATATCCTTTTGTTTGCTCTCTCTTTGTATATAAATCAAAAAGATCAGAAGCAATACTTTCTATTTTCTTCTTAACCCTTATTTTTGTTTTTTGCCAATCACTAGTTCCTAATTTATTTAATTTTGGTGTAAGATTCTCATTAGATGAATATTTATGAATCAACTCTATTTTTTCAACTGGAATATATAACTTATCACTTCCAGCATATTCAATCATCAAATAATCCTTTTTTAGTCCATTTTTTAAAAGGGTTTTTATTCCAGCGTATCTACCAATTCCATGGATACCATGAACAACATAATCCCCTATATTTAATTTATTAATATCCCTAATTTTTGCACCTAATTTAAATTTTGTTTTATATAATATTTTACTACTTTTCTTATTAAATATTTCCCTTTCAGTAATAATTACATAATTTTCAAGAACAAATCCATATGACATTTTTAAAACAAATAAATTAATTTTATTTTCTTCTATATGATTTAAATCTGTAAAAATGATATGTTCATTATTTAGTTGTTCAATAATCTTGTTAGCACTATATCTATTTTCTACACAAATACAAACTATTTTATTTTGTTTTAAATAGGAATTCAATCTTTTATTAATAGCCAAAGGATTCTGATCAAAAGGCTCTAGTTCTTTTCCATTATAATTAAAAACATTCTCAAAAGAATTAGCATGATCTAAAAAAGATAGATATATAACAGACTCATCAAGTAAATCTTCTAGATTATTCATATATTGTGTATTGCCATCTAAATTTTCACCTAAACTATATTCATTCATTTCTTCTTTAAGTAATTGATATCCTACTTTAATATCATGAATTTCATTCATAATTATTAAAGGTTTTTCTAAATATCCAGTGATATTAGAAACATCTGTAAATTTTTTTAAATTTTTTTGTTTCATTTCCTCAAAAGGAATATCTTGATCTACTATAAATTCTGTATTAGAAGTGATTATAATTTGTTCTAATTCTTGTTTGGTTAATTGGGAATTAATATCAAAAGTTTTAATAGTATCAATTGTATCACCCCAAAAAGAAATACGAATGGGATAGTCCTCATTGACAGGGAACACATCTAATACAAATCCTCTTAAAGCAATTTCTCCTGTTTTATTAACAATACTTTCTTTACTATACCCTAATAAAAATAAATCTTTTACTAATTTTGAATAACTATAATCTTCCCCTTGTTTTAAAATAATTTGATGTTTTTGATAAACTTCTAACATAGGAAGAAATCTTAAATAGCCCATTAAATTCGTAATTACAATTTGATGTGAATCCACAAGAAGGGTATTTAAAGTTTCTAATCTTTTATATTTTAAATCTGGAGAAATAGCAAGTGCTTCACTTGTTAAAAAATCATCCATTGGAAAAAGTAAGATTTGATCTGTATAATTTGCAAGTATTTGATAAAAATGATTCGCTTCATAAAGGGAATTCGTAACCAATAGTATACTGCTTTCTGATAGGAATTTTTTATAAATATAAAGGCATTTCATTTCATCAGTTAGTCCTGCTACAAAAGTTTCCTTATTTTCATTCAATAAATGCAAAAATGGATTCATTTTCCTTCCTCCTCACATAGAAAAGGATACATTTGTACCCTACCTTCTATTATATTTATTCATCAAAAAATCAAAAGATTTATCCATATAATCTTTAAAAAGATTGGGAATAATATCTAAAATTTGATCAATTATTTTTTTATCATCTATAGACAATGAACTCAACACATAATTCTTCGTATCTATATTTTTATCATTCGAAATACCAATTTTTAATCTTTTATAATTTTTTGTTTTTAAATGCAATTCAATATTTTTTAATCCATTATGTCCACCAGAAGAACCACTTATTTTCAATTTTATTTTACCTATATTTAAATCTAAATCATCATGAATAATAAAAATATCATCTATATCAATTTTATAAAATCTAACAAAAGAAGCAATCACTTCACCTGATAAATTGATATATTTTTGAGGTTTCAATACAATTATTTTCTCACCATTATATACTGTTTGAAAATAAATTCCACCAAATTTTTCTTTATTAAAAGTTTCATTCAAATAAGTGGCCAGTCTATCAACTGCCATAAAACCAATATTATGCCTTGTTTGTTCATACTCTTTCCCTTTATTTCCAAGACCTACAATTAACTTCATATTATTCTCCTTTACTATGATAAATATGATAAATCTCCGTTTTAGGTACCTTTCTATCTTTGGCTACCTTTTTGATAGCCTCCTTACTATCTAATCCTTCTTTAATGTAAAGATTGACATGTTCTATAATTGTCAAATGATTATAACTTTTACTAGCTGTATTTCCCTCAACTATAATTACAAATTCGCCTTTTGCACCATGTATTTTTTCTTCTATTTCTTGAAGCGTTCCTCTATATATTTCTTCAAACTTTTTTGTTATTTCCCGGGAAATACTAGCACGGCGATTTCCTAAAATTGCTATCATATTTTGTAACGTTTTTTCAATACGATGAGGAGCTTCATAAAAAATAAGAGTTGCTTTTATTTCACAAAGAGATTCTAACTCTTTTTTTCTTTTGGCTTCTTTATTATTTAAAAAACCATAAAAATAAAATTTCTCAGCACTAATACCAGAAGCAATAAGGGCAGGAACAAAAGCGGTTGCTCCTGGCAACGCAATCACGTGAAAATGATGATCAATTGCTGCTTTGACAAGTATACTTCCTGGATCACTAATAACAGGAGTTCCTCTATCTGTAACAATTCCTACATTCATTCCCTGTTTTAAAAATTCTAATAATTTTGCCTGATTCAGCTCTTCATTAAATTTATGACTTGCAATACATCTTTTTTTTATACCTAAAAAATGCAAAAGTTCAGAAGTAACTCTTGTATCTTCTGAAAATAGGACATCTACTTCTTTTAATATTTGAACAGCACGTATAGTTATATCTTGCATATTCCCAATTGGTGTTGGAATTAAATAAAGGGCATTTTCTCCATTATAACTTTTCTGATTCATCTTTATCTCCTCCTCAAAAATAGGCCATTATTTCCTTAGTATATTCACCTTTTTCATCATACACATAAATAGGATCCATAATTTTAAGGCCTGGTCTTCCATTTTTACTACCTTCTATTAAAAGAATATTAGCCTCTTTCCCTTTATAAGGATATACAAATTGTATTTTTTTAGGTTCTATATGATTTTTTTTCATACATTCAATAATTGAAATAAGTCTATCAGGCCTATGTACCAAAGATAGAAATCCATTATTTTTTAATATTTTTCGAGAAATCTTACAAAGATCATCTAATGTGAGAGATAATTCATGTCTAGCTATACTTTTCTCCTTAGATGCATTTAAATAAGAATCACTTTGTACTGAAAAAAAGGGAGGATTGCAAATAATTAAATCATAAGTATCACTTTCTATCTGTCTATACCATAAACGAACGTCCTCACATATTATAGATATCTGTGAATCAAGTCCATTTTTCTGAATGGATTTTTTTGCGAGATTTGCACTTTCTTTTTGAATTTCAATCCCAGTGATATTAGCTTTAGTTTTAGTACTTAATAATAAAGGAATGGGAGCATTTCCTGTTCCAATATCTAGAATTTTTTTTTGTCTATATTTCAATGTGGCAAATGATGCCAATAAAACAGAATCTAAAGAAAATTTAAATCCTGTTTTACTTTGATAAATTTTTAAATTTTTATAATTTAATAATTGATTGAGTTCTTCCATTAATCCTTAATTACCTCTATGATACCATAGTCTTTTACTTCTACTAGATATTTTCTATTTAATATATCTACAAATGTCACTTTTCCTTTTCCCTTTTCTGTATCTATAATTTGCCCTATTTGAGGAAGATTTTTTTTACAACACTTATAACAGTCATCCTCATATTTCAAACAACACATAAGTCTTCCACAAACACCATTTATTTTATTGGGATTTAAAGAGATATTTTGATTTTTAGCCATTGAAATAGAAACAGAATCAAAATTTTTTAAAAATCTAGCACAACACATAGATCTTCCACATAATCCAATCCCCCCTACTTCTTTAGCTTTATCACGAATTCCAATTTGCCTAAGTTCAATTCTTGTTTTGTAAATGGCTGCAAGATCTTTAGCAAGATCTCTGAAGTCAATTCTATTATCTGCAACAAAGCGAAATATAAGTTGATTTCTATCAAATGTATAAAATGCATCTACAATTTGCATATTTAAATTTCTTTCTTCAACAATTTTTTTACATGTTATGAAAGCATTTTTAGCATCCTTAACATTTTTTAAATGTGTTTTAAAATCATTTTTTGTGGAAATTCGAATAATTTTATAATATTTCTTACTATTTATCTCATCTATTTTTTTTATATCTGTAACAACTTTACCAAACTGCAAACCTCTATCTGTATCAACAATAACAGTAATATTCTTTTTCAGTCTAAGTTTATCTACTAAACAGTATGAAATTTTACCATTCTCTTTAAAGGTTACTCCTACTATTTTCTGCATATTTTCACTTCTTTCATTTTACAAATCAAATGATCTAAAACCAAGTTCATATTCAAATTCATCATAACTGATTCCTTTGCTTCCATTATTAAACCTATTTTATCACATAATTGAATTAAATCATTATCATATGCAATATTAGTAATTATTTCACTATAATCTCTAAATATTTCTATAAAACGATCACATTTTATTTCAATTATATCTTTATAGAAATATAACAATATATCGAAAGCGATTAACATATCCTCTTTTTTAGGAAATATATCTAACCATAGATTATTCTCATATAATATAGTAGCTTGTCCGTTTTTTTCCAAAAAGATTGCAAAGTTTACAATTGCATCTACTTTGTCCTTATCAATAGATATTCCAATAATAAAGTGTGAAAGATTAGCTACTGTATCATTGGACTCATATTTTCTCACATTTTTTAAAGATATAATTTGGCATCTAGAAACAATTGTAGGCAAAACTTGATAAAGATTATCTACAATTAGTAAAGCAATAATATTTTCTTCAGGTTCTTCTAAAAATTTTAAGATTGCATTAGCTGATGATTCATTTAAACGATCAGCATTCTCAATTATGTATATTTTTTTATTACTTTCAAGTGGTTTCTTTCCAAAATCATCTTGAAGTTCTTCCATTTGTGATTTTTTAATCCACATTCCATCTGAACGAATCCATTTCAAATCCAAAATATTTTCTGCCGTTTTGCTACAAATAGGACAAAATTTATCAGGCTTTTGAGTATGATGATTTGGACAAAGAAAATATCTAGCAATAGATAAAACAAAATCATATTTTCTTTCATATTCTTTAGCTTCTATTAAATAGGCATGTGAACATCTATTTTTTAAAATTGCATTTTTAATAATTTGACAAGCAATGGGCTGCTCTTTTATATAATTATCTAACATAAAATCATACAACCTCCTGTTTTTAATAAATAACTAGTAAAATAATCATAAGTCCTATTAATGCTGGAAGACCTAAAATAGATAGTAATAAAACAGTAAAAATATTAATAGGGATAAAAAGATTAAGGGGGGCTGCGATTAAATTATAACCATATAAAAAAAAGGTATTAAAAATTATTTTTTTCAAAAAATCAAATATTCTCTTTATCATATTTCACCTCTATCAAACCATATGATAAAGAAAAATAACTTATGCTATTTCTGTCCGATTATCTAGTGCTGTTTCTAGTGTCATTAAGTCAACATATTCCATATCTGCTCCCATAGGAATTCCATGAGCAATTTTTGTTATTTTAATGGGTAATCCATTTAGTATTTTAGATATATATAAAATCGTTGTCTCCCCTTCAATACTTGGTTTTAATGCTAAAATAATTTCTTCTATCTTTTCCTTATCAATGCGATCTAATAAAGTTTTTAACTCTATATCATCAGGAGAAATTCCATCTAGTGGAGATATTAAACCATTTAAAACATGGTATTGCCCCTTATAAGTTCCAATTTTTTCAAAACTAATAATATTTTTAGAATCCTCTACAACACAGATGATTTTTTTGTTCCTAGTTAAATCTTTACATATTTCACATAATTCCCCTTCACATAAATTGTTACAAATCTTACATTTTTTTATTTTAATTTTACTATCAATTATTGATTTTGAAAATAAATTAATACTTTCACTATCCAATTTAAGAGTAGCCAAGGCTAGTCTTTCAGCTGTTTTTTCTCCAATTCCAGGTAATTTCTTATAACATTCTATTAAATTACTAATAGTTAATGGATACTTCATTTTAAAATAAACCTGGCATTCCTTGTGTATATTTTCCTAGTTTTTCTTCTATATCTTTATCAATTTTTTTCATAGCATCATTAATGGAAACAACAAGTAAATCTTCTAATATTTCAATATCTTCCTTTTCAAGCTCATCCATTTCTATTTTAACTTCCTGGATTTCTTTTTTACCATTTACTTTTACATGAACAAAAGAAGAACTCCCTTCATATATTGTATCATCAATTATCCCTTTTGCATTTTCCATTTCTTTTTGAATTTTTTTTGCTTGTTTCATCATTGCTTGTATATTCATAATTTTTCCTCTTTTCTAATTTTCATATTCTATTATATCACCAAAAATTTCATCTATATCGTTTTTTTTATGATTTTGTTTTTTTTGTATTGGAATTTGTAAATTATCTTCTTGATAACAATATTGCTTTTTTTGAGTATTAAAATCCGTTTTTATTTGTTCCCATTCTATTTGATCACAAGAAATAACTTTTAAATGTTTTTTGTATACCAACTCAAATAAAGTCTCTAT
Organism: uncultured Mycoplasmatota bacterium; assembly: GCA_947576095.1. Classification (GTDB taxonomy): domain Bacteria; phylum Bacillota_I; class Bacilli_A; order RF39; family UBA660; genus RUG12867. The sequence continues at coordinate 52,582 of CANPPW010000004.1, forward strand.
TGGTTCCAATTCTGCATTAAATTTTTCACTCAACCATTTTTTTTCAAATACAATTACAGCATATTTTTCACTTGCCGCTTTTATTTCCCCATCCATAATTAATGTAACATATTCGCTATATTGCGAATCTAAAGTATACGACATAAATTCTTCATATTTATTTTTCATATTTAATAAAATTTTTCTTTGAAATTCAGCTAATGTATTACTAATTCGTAATTGTTTTATTTTTTCTATTAACTCTTTATTTTCATTCGATATTTTATTGAAAGAATCCAGATCTGGCTCTTTTTTCCGTGTAATTTTTTCCTGTTGAATTTGTGGAGGTTTTGTTTGATTCAAAAGTTTTTCCTTTTGCCTAATATGATTAATAGATGAGATTTGTTTAATAATCATTAATTCAAATAATATCTTAGGATTATTTGAATTTTTCATCTTATATATATTTTCATTTATTAAATCAATTAATATAACTAATTCTTCTTGTTCTACTTTTTCATTGATTTTTTCATAAGGTTTCAAATTTAATGTTCTATTTGAAAAATAATTTGGAACTGTTTTATAAAGTAAAACATTTCTTAAAAACAACAAAATCTCTTCTGCGACTTTAACTAAATTTTTACCAGATTCATTATATAAATCAAATTGATTAAAAACTGCTGCTAGATCCCCAATAAATATATTTTCTATCAAATTTTGCAGTTCTTCTTGTGATACAGTTCCATTAATTTCATGTATATCAGATACCTGAATTATATCATTATTTCCCACGTAAGATATTACCTGATCTAATAAACCTATTGCATCTCTAAGTCCTCCATCTGATAAACGAGCTATTTCTTCTAATGCATAGTTATCAATTTGTATATTTTCATTCTCAGCAATATATTTTAAACGTGTGGCAATCTGTAATACAGAAATTTTTTTAAAATCAAAACGTTGACATCTAGATAATATAGTATCTGGTATCTTATGAGGTTCAGTAGTTGCTAGAATAAATAAAACATGTGATGGAGGTTCTTCTAATGTTTTTAGTAGTGCATTAAATGCACCAACTGTCAACATATGAACTTCATCTATAATATACACCTTATATTTACCATTACTTGGGACTAGATTTATTTTACTCTTTAATTCTCTTATTTCATCTACACCATTATTAGAAGCAGCATCAATCTCTATTATATCAGTCGTTTCTTTATTATTTATTTGCGTACAATTGACACATAAGTTACAAGGAGTGATGCCATTTCGATTTTCACAATTGACTGTTTTTCCGATTATCTTAGCAATTGTGGTTTTACCAGTACCTCTAGGTCCTGCGAATAAATAAGCATGTGAGAGTTTATTATTTATAATCGCATTTTCAAATGTCTTTACAATCACTTCTTGTCCTACTACATCATCAAATTTTACTGGTCTATATTTTCTATATAACGCTTGATACACTTTTTTACCTCCTTTTTATACCTATTATAACTATATATTAAATAAATTGCTATTTTCTTTTTTGAGAAAAGAATTTTTTTAAGATTTTTTTACTTTCTTCCTCATATATATTTTTTTTTACTTCAATTTTATTTTTTTTACATACATATTCAAAAAATTTTTTTTCTTGTTCATTTAAATATAGACTATCTGCGGCATAAACTATTTTTTTTATACGAGATTGTATAATAGCACCCATACACATTTCACAAGGCTGTAAAGTTACATATAATGTACATTCTTGTAATCTCCATTTTTTTAATTTTTTGCAGGCTCTTTCAATAGCAATCATTTCGGCATGTTTTGTTCCCTGTCTTTTTCTTTCTACCATATTATAAGCTTTGGAGATTATCTTATTATCTTTTGTAATTACTGCTCCAATTGGAACTTCATCTTTTTTATAGGCTAAATAGGCTTGATCTAAAGCTTTACGCATAAAATTTTTTTCCATATAATCACCATTTCAAAAAAAAAGCACACACATTTAGAGGTACTTAAGGCTGCTATCTTCCGATTCTGACCTGGTTCAAACATAAATGTTGTGCTACATATAATATATATGATAAGAATAAATAAATCAAGATTTTTCTAGTGTTACATTTTATAAAAATTTAACACATATATTTTTCAAACATAATAAAACAAGACTGATAAAATCATTTCATGATCTTTATCAGTCTTGTTAAATAATAAATAATTCAACTATATATTCTATAAAATTTTACTTCTTTCTCTTCCTTCTTACTATGTTTCACGTATAACATCTTTTTATTCCTTCGCTTTTTTTACTTCTTTCTCTTCCTTCTTACTATG